>JAGZRP010000185.1 GCA_018381595.1 Bacillota bacterium | reverse complement strand
TCGTAAAGCTTCACAATTCTCAAAACGTTAATCAATACGATTATATCAATGTTTCAAGACATTCAAGAGTTATCTCTTGGGTGTCTTTTTTTATTCAAAATTCGATAGTTTCCACCAAAGTTTCCACCAATTTTCCACCATTATTTTTTCAAGCTACGAAATGCAATATCGCCTACTGTCCGATTAACTATATCTTTTGTATTTACATAAGTCTTTGTAATTTGCTTATCACTATGAGTTAGAGCTTCTGAAATAGCTTCAAGAGAATAACCTGCTTGTTTGGCAAGAGTAACACCTGCATGTCTTAGTTTGTGTGGTGATGCTGGTGCAAGTTCTGGATGTCTCCGTCTGACTGACTTCATTCTATAATTTAGATAATCCACGTGAAGAGGTAAATTAATGTTGTTTGAACGATCATTATAGGTGAATACAAACTGCTTTTGAGTTTGACGCAATCCAAATAATTTTAACTCCTCTTGTTGTCTTGCTTTCCAATTAGCTAATAGCTCAATTAATTCAATAGGTGTTTTAAAAAGGGTCTTCTTACGACCTTTGGTGGGTTTTATATTTCCGAAACGATCTAAAGCTTGTTCTATCAGTGTTTCTCCAGTAGAGAAATTGATGTGTTTCCATTGAAGAGCATAACTTTCTGATTTTCTATCGGATAAAAAGAATGTCGTATAAAAGAGAGTGTAGTCTTTTAAATCAATAAGTCCTTTCTCTAAGTCTATGTCAAAAGCTTGTAACCATAATTTCAGCTCTTCTTTATCGAGAGATAAATCTTCCTCTCGTTTGCTTTCTTTAAGGAGAATCTTTTTATTAGCTTTAATTCTACTAATTGTTTTGCGGAGTTTATTTGATGGAATATATTCTGAGTTCCTCAGCCCAATCGAAAACAGAATTAACATAGCTCCTAATTACTTTGAAATTAGCATAGCTATTTGCTTTGGGAGTAAGTAATGAAAGAATAAGTTGTTTATTATTATTTGGGTATTCGATAGAATATTTACCCAGAATGGGTAAAATGTGTAGCCTGAATATATTTTCTGTTTGGAAAACTGTTGCTTTTGTGGGTGGTTTTATTGTTGTTGTGGTTTGACCTGCTTTGTATGGTTCGAGCCAAATATCTTCATAAAATTTTTTGAATATGATTTCTCCTTTATTTTTTATGTTTATATGGCTTTTTCCAGACTTAGCATTTTTAATGTCGATAGAAAGTTTTAATTCTACTTCTTTGGCTTCTCGTCTGGTTTTATATTTTCTTTCAAAAAGTTTACCTAAACCCAATTTTGCTTGAACATCTTCTGGAATGTAAAGTCGTAATTGATATGTTCCATTTTTTGTTTTCTTAATAGACATATTTACCTCCTTATGCGCTGATTTCTAATCTTGTCATCCATTGATTGATACTTTTCTTGTTGAAACGAATAGATTTTCCGATTCGGATATAGGGTAATCCCATTGCAATCCCAATATCAAGTGTATTATTAGAGATACCTAGGTAGTTGTAAGTCTGTTTTTTGTTTAGAAAAGTGCTGTCAGCCCCAATATCCTCTTTAAAATGATGAATTTCATTCTTTATTAGTGTTGCAATCATTTGCTGAATTTCTTGAGTTTGTTCTTCTGGCAATTGTACTAGCATATATTATTCTCCTCTTAAAAATAAAAAAGAAGAGTAAAATACTCTCCTGCTGTTAAAAAGATTAATTCTTCTTATTTATTATTTTGTTGAAAAAAACTAGCAAAGCGACCCCGACCACTGTCAATTGTTTGCCCTTATTACGACATGCATCACAAATTGGTATTGTTTTAGGTGATGAGATTGTTTTTTTACAAGTTTTACACTTCTTCGTTTTTAGTGTCATTTTTTTCTCCGTTTCGATTTTTGCTGTTTCGGTATTGCTTAAGTTAACGTTACTATCTTGGTGGAATTCAATTAATTTAGTATTAATATTAATAAATAAGTCCCTATTGTTTTTTGAGTAGCTGTAATGATTATGAATTAATTCTAACAAACTTACTTTTGGGATACTATTATTCTTTATCCATTTTAATTCTTTTACATAAAGAAGTTTTTTTGCTAGTTCTTTCAAATAATTTGTTTTGTATGGAATATTTTGTTTAGAAACTAATTCCATCGAACCTTGAAAAGATAGTAGCCGATCATGGGCTATCCCCTCATTATTTAGTGTTAAATCGATATAAATTTGCATACCAACAATTTTAGTCATAATTTCTATGTCTTGAAGTAAAAAATCAGCATGTGTTTGTAAAGAGGCTTGACGGTATGTTGGTTGGCTGATTTTCTTAATAATTTCATCTCTATTTGAAATTATATCAGATTTAATAGCACTTACTGATTCTTCAAATAATGTATTTGCATCCTTTAGTGACTTAACTTTTTCTCTGAAATCTTTGCTATTGTTGGCTTCTATAACTTTTGTACGAGCTGAATAAAATGGAGCTAGTATACTATTATTTCTTTCCCATCTAATCTGATAATCTTGATTTTCTTTGATATCTAACAGTAAGTTATAGATTTGTTTAAGTTGAGCTTGAGCGATTAGATCACTAGGAACTTGATTTTCGTTGTTATTAGTCATTTTCCTTAATGTCAAATCTTCAACACGATTCTTCTGATCGGTTGTGTCTACAATTACAGCCCTAAGATTTCCTTCTACTTTTCTAGATTCCCCAATTTTATAAGCGACCTCTTGAAGTTTCGCTTTGGTGTCAGGAGATAGACTGTCAAAGACAACCTCATTTAGAGTAGCATTATTGAAATGTAGTATTTTAGTGTTAGGATTAAGATATTGGTTTGAAAAGTTGAATGGAGGGGTTCCTTTAGTATCAAATAAGTTTAAGATATCAAATGGGAAACTTTCTTTAATCATGTTGGGGAGAGCTTGTTCAAAAGGACTACTTATTTCAAAGATATCTGTTGTTTTGATATCTGTCTCATTTTTAAATAAATCAAAAGATTGTAAGTTTTTTTGATTGATTCTTCTTTTTGCTTTTCTGATTTAGCAACTTCGTTCATTAGATCACCTAGTCATTTTTGTATTAATTA
>JAGZRP010000184.1 GCA_018381595.1 Bacillota bacterium | reverse complement strand
CTTGCCAAAGCAAGTGATGCGATTATCATTGGATTTAATGTAAGACCTAGTGCTATGATTCGAGATAGAGCAAAAGAAGCAGGAGTTGACATTCGACTTTATGATATTATTTATAAAGTGGTAGAAGAAATGGAAGCAGCCATGAAGGGGATGCTAGAACCTGTTTTTGAAGAAAAAACATTAGGAACTGCAGAAGTAAGACAATTATTCAAATTCTCAAAAGTAGGAACGATTGCTGGAAGTTATGTAACAGATGGATTAATTAAACGTTCTAGTAAAGTGCGTGTTATCCGTGATGGAATTGTTATCTACGATGGTAATATTAATTCAGTACAACGTGGTAAAGATACTGTAAAAGAAGTGAAAAAAGGATTTGAATGTGGTATTACTGTTGAAAACTTTAGTGATATTAAAGTTGGAGATGTAATTGAATCATATGAAATGGTTGAAATCGCAAGATAGAGGAGATATCCTCTTTTTTGTTGATATAAAAAAAGAGGTATTCCTCTTTTAGTCGATAGTAATTGTATGATTTTGTTTTCTTATTTCTTTTTCTTTTGGGAATTGAATCTTTAAAATACCATCTTGGAATGATGCTTTGATATCTTGTTCATCAATATCGCCAACATAGAAAGAACGTGATATTTCTCCATAGTAGCGTTCACGGCGGATGTATTTACTGTCATCTTCTTTAGAATCTTCTTTTAAAGCACGAATCGTCAAATATCCATCCTGATACTCTACTTGGATATTTTCTTTCGAAAAACCAGGTAAATCTGCTGCGACATGGTAAATACCATCTTGTTCATAAATGTCTGTTTTCATTAGATTACTTTCTTTGAATGCTTTTGTGTCAAACAAATCAAAGGCATCGTGAAAAAAGTGATCTCTTGGAATTAAGTCCATACATTTCACCTCCTATTATTAATATACCAATAAATTATGGTTTAAATATGTCAAATGAAGGAAAATGTTCTAAATGAATCATTATTTATTGATTTTTATGATATAATATAACACCCAAGCAGTAGAAGGGAATGATAAAATGGGGCTTATAAAAAAATTAAAATGTAATTGGAATCAATTAAAAGAATCACAGATGTGGAATGAATCTGTTCAAATCGTAAAAGAAGAAACACCAATTGTCAATTGTCCTTATCGTGAATTGGTGATTACATGGAAAAATAAAGAGACTCAAGATAGAATTTCTATGAATTACTATCGTGATATTCATGAAGTATCTCACAATCCGCTCGTACCAAATAATTATATGAAGAATTTAAAAACAGGGGAAGAGATAAAGTCATTTAATGCACTTTCTAAGGAACATGCTGTCGATGGTTGTTGTTTTATTGATGAGCTTTATACAAAAGAGGAATTAGAAGAATTAGAGTTACGAGTAGATGAATTAGAATTAATAAAAAGAATTCCAGTTCATAGAAATAGAAGATAATAAAAAAGCACACATTTGTGTGTTTTTCTATCCCATGATTTCTCCGCCATTAACATGAACTACTTGACCTGTCATATAAGAAGAGTCGTCACTTGCTAAAAATACATAAGTAGGTGCTAATTGGTATGGCATCGCTCCATGACCTACGGCTGCATTTGCCCCCAGTGTTGGAATCTTTTTCGCAACAAAGCAGTTGGGTTGCAATGGTGTCCAGAAAAATCCTGGAGCAATCGCATTCACACGTATTTTCTTGAGTGCTAGATTTCTTGCGAGCGAGCGTGTAAAACCGACAATCGCACCCTTTGTAATAACATAGTCCATTAATTGTGGATCACCTTCAAATGTTGTTACAGACGTTAAATTAATGATAGAACTTCCTTCTTTTAAATAAGGAAGACAAGCTCTTGTTAAATAAAACATTCCATAAATATTTACTTTCATTGTCCAGTCGAACTGTTCATCTGAAATACACTCTAAGGAATCACTTTGGTATTGTACGCCAGCATTATTGACTAAGATATCAATTTTTCCAAATTTTTGAATAGTATTCAATACAACTTGTTCACAAAAGTTACGATTGGATAAATCTCCTGGTAACAGTAGACATTCTTGATGATAAGACTCAATGATTCGTTTTGTCTCCTCAGCATCTACATGTTCATTATAATAAGGAATGACTAGGTTAGCTCCTTCTTTGGCAAAAGCAATCGCTGCCGCACGTCCTAATCCTGAATCTCCACCAGTAATAATAGCTACTTTTCCTTTTAACTTTCCACTTGCTTTATAATTTGGGTCATCAAATATAGGGAGTGGATTCATCATGTATTCTAGTCCTACCACTCCATTTTGCGATTGTGGTGGTGCTAAAGGAATATAATTTGATATTTTTACACCATTATAATCATCATAGATATAAGTATCTCTTCCAAATGTGTATTTATTTTCCATAAAACCTCCTGTGATAGTTTATGCATTGTTTATAGATAGTCAACTATGTTATAATAAATTTAGAGGTGAATTTATGAACCAAATTAAAGTTGAAAGAATTAATAGTTTACTAGAACGTGAAATTAGTAGTATTTTGATGTTAGAAGTAAAAGATCCTGATATTCGTTTTGTAACAATTACAAGAGTGAGTACAACATCAGATTTAAGTTTTGCGAAAGTATATGTTACTGTTATGAAAGATGATAGAAGAGAAGAAACATTAAAGGCATTAAAAGATGCAAGTGGATTTATCCGTCATGAATTAATGGAACGTGTTGATTTAAGACATATTCCAGAACTTCAATTTCTCTATGATGAATCCATAGAATATGGAAAAAAGATAGAATCTATTATTGAAGAAATACACGAAGAAGAAAAGAATGATTAGTTCTTTTCTTTTTATTAAAAATATAAATATTGATATTGACCTTTCCCTTAGGACAAGGTGTAATATGAAAGTATCCACGAGAGGAGGTAACACATGTTAACAATTGGCGAGTTTTCCAAATTATGTCAAGTATCGACGAAAACACTTCGCTATTATGAAGAAATCGGATTAATTTTTCCAAGTCAAATTAATTCAGAAAATGGTTATCGATATTATGATATTTTACAATTGAAAATCATGTTATTC
>JAGZRP010000183.1 GCA_018381595.1 Bacillota bacterium | reverse complement strand
AGAAATTGCTTTAAAAGGATTACAAGATGAGGATTTAACTGATGAAGAATATTTAGAAGAAATAGAAAAAATAATAAAATGTAATGAAGAAATGCCAACAGAAAAATTATTAGGGGAAAAAGAAATAATAGTCAGTGATACAGATAAAGATGCAGGTATGTTATATAAGAACGAAAAAGAGAAAATGTTTGGATATAATTCTACAGTAATATGTGATGGTAACAATTATGCTTTAACAGTAGATGTTAACCCAAGTAATATGCACGATTCAATTGCTTTCTATCCTGCTTTTGATAAATTTATAAAAAAATTCAATCATAATATGCCTGATTATTTCGCTGGAGATGCCGCATATATTACACCACATATTTGTAAGACTATTATTGATTTAGGGATGATTCCTTGTTTACCATATAAAAGACCAATGACTAAAGAAGGATATTTAAAAAAATACGAATATGTATATGATGAAGCCAATGATATTTATATTTGTCCAAATAATTGTGATTTAATTCCTACTACTATAAACAAAGATGGTTATATAATTTATAAAGCAGATAAAAATGATTGTACTAATTGCCCATTTAAAGATAGGTGTACAAAAATGAAAGCGAAACAAATAACTAGACATGTATGGGAGGGATATAAGGAAATGGCAAATGATTATAGACATCACGATGATGTAAGAGAAATATATAGGAAACGTTCAACGCATATTGAAAGATTATATGCCGATGGAAAAATGAAACATGGTTTAGGAAAAACCTATTTCAAAACAAAACAGAGAGTTAGTCGTGAACTAACCCTCCTTTATGCGTGTATGAATCTAAAAAAATTTTCATTCCATCGTTATGCCTAGTATGGAGATATATTAGGTTTTATTACATAATGCCTATAATTTTAATAAAAAGACAAATAAGCAAAAGTATTTACCTATTTGTCAACAGTCTGAAGAAATAGTTGTTTACTATTTCTTTTCTTCTTTTAACCATTCTTTGGCTTCTTCTAGTAAAGTAGGCGTTACACTTTTTAATAATTCATTATTTTGTGCTAATTCTAAAATATATTCATGATCATAATGTTCAAAGAGATATTTACCTAATGTGTAATAGCAAATATAGTTTACTTCTCCATTTAAAAGTTCTTCTAAAGAACAATCAAGTACTAATTTTTGATTGCCATATTGATCGATTAAAGTGGTGGCTAGTGCTTCATTCATCCAAACTAAAATTTCTTGATATTGTTTATATTGTTCATGACAGGTATGGACAAATTCATGTTTAATTAGTGTAGTCATCATATCTATGGTATCTAATTTATGACCTTTTCTTTTAATACGCTCTTTATAAGATAACATATGGATTTGGCTTTCCTTTTTATTGATAATTGCTCTTCCAATTTCCCAATCTATGATATCAACAGAAATTTGAAATAAGCGTTTCATTTCACTTTTGATATATTTTTCATAATCATGGATATTATCCCATAACTTGATTTCTACTTTTCTATCAAGTTTTTCTATTCCAAAAAAATTCATAATTGGCTTTTGTGCCAATAAAAATTGCTTTATTAAATCATCAATGTAAGTAATATCATCATCTGTATACTCAATGGTAAAATTATTAAAATCTTTTTTCATATTAATATATTCTCTTTCTTTTATTTTTTTATTTAAGTAGTTTTGAATATTGATAATATCTTTTTGATCTTTTGGGGCATTTCTTTTTATTTTGTGTTCTAAAATCACTTCTAACTTTTCCACAGGATAATTATTAATGATTTCAGATTTGAAATCATTTTTCTCATTCACATAAAATTCTATTAATTCATTTAAATGGTAAACACCAGACTCACTTTTTGTGGAAGGATCAATGTGAAATCTTTCTATCATTTGCTTGAATAATTCGGTTGATACACATAAATCTATCTCCTTTTCTCTAGGAATAGTATATCATGTGAATGTGATGAATTGAAATATAAATCGTTATTTATATTTCAATGAAAAAGAAGAAATAGTATTAAGAACAATAAAAAACAGGTAGAATCTGTTATAAGCTTGATAACTGTAAAAAAGAGTGAGTTTATCGATGATACTATCTTTACTATTTTTATCTATTTATTGAATGGGTTACATGGTATAAATAATCATCTACACCTAAATTAGGAACTGGTTTCGTATATTCATAGCATTTTATAAATTCTTTATCTTGTAATGTTGCGCTCCCTATTTTTATAGCATATTCTAGCTGTCTCATTTTTACATTTTCTATTAACTCTTTTTCACTATTAAATTTGTGGATTCCTCTATGTGCTTCAAATGAATGTTCAAACCAATGCCATTTATTATCTTTATAGTAAATTAAAAAGGTATGTGTAGGTAAGCTAGAGTTAGGTTTCATTTCCTCAAACCACATAAAAATTGTTTTATATTGGTAATGATGTTCTGCAAACCATTTTCTTTCTAATTCAACTTGATCCCAACAAGTCCCATAATGACTTTGTATTAATGAGTCACCATCTTGTACAATACATTCAGAATACCAATCTTTATTCCATTCTTCTGTTTCTTGTTCTTGATATACTTTTCCATTTTTCAGGACTAATAAGCATTGTAGGATCTGCTAATACTTCTACATTGTTTTTTATGCCTAACTCTTTGATAATACATTTACCACTATCTTCCCTCACTGAAATGTTAGGAATGCTATTTATATTCTTATAGAAGTATTCTTTTTGATTATCTTCTAGTTTAGAAACACCAAAACTCGCGGAAAAAGCTATTTTTTGTTTATTTTTACAAAAAGTTAAAAAATCTATATCAGATATCCTATTAAAATTTGGGTTCCAAACTTGGTCACTTCCTGTCAAAAAATAATCATATTTTTTGTACAAATCAACTGGAACATGATTTGAATCTATATGTATAGATGATGTATTAATTAACTTATTAAAATCATAAAAATAAGAATACTTTTTCCAAATGATATTCTTAGGTATATGTGCTCTAATCCAATTTTTAATTTTAAATTTACATAATCCTAGTTTATCATCATTGTAAACACCTTCTATATTCTC
>JAGZRP010000182.1 GCA_018381595.1 Bacillota bacterium | reverse complement strand
TTCCTAATTTTGTTTTTGTTTGACCTTCAAACTGAGGATCCGGATGTTTACATGAAACAATTAAAGTTAATCCTTCTTTGACATCATCACTACTTAGATTTTCATCTTTTTCCTTTAAAATATTATTTTTTCTTGCGTAATTATTTAAAACACGTGTTAAAGACATTTTTACTCCATCTTCGTGTGTTCCACCTTCAGGAGTATTGATATTATTAACAAAAGAATAAACACTAGACGCATATCCACTATTATATTGTAAAGCGACTTCAATACTAATATCACTTTCCATTCCATCTAAATGAACAATCGTATCATGAATTGGTGTTTTACTTTTATTTAAATACTTAATATATTCACTAATTCCACCTTCATAAACAAATTCTTCACGTTTCTTTTCTGTTTCATTGCGATCATCACAAAGAATAATACGTAATCCTTTATTTAAAAAGGCTAATTCTCTCACACGTTCTTTTAAAGTATCATAATCAAAGATAGTTGTATCTGTAAAAATTTCAGGATCTGGTTTAAATGTTACTGTTGTTCCTGTTCTTTCTAACTCACATTCTCCAATAACCGTTAGTTTATCTACGGCTTTTCCACCATTTTCAAAACGAATGAAATGAATTTTTCCATTCTGATAAACTTTTACTTCTACCCAGCTACTTAATGCGTTAACAACACTTGCACCTACTCCATGGAGTCCTCCGGATACTTTATATCCTCCGCCTCCAAATTTTCCACCTGCGTGTAATACTGTATATACCGTTTCCACGGTAGATAAACCTGTTTTTGGATGAATTCCTGTTGGAATTCCACGACCATCATCTTTGACTGTCACTGAATTATCTTTATTGATAATAATTTCAATATCATCACAATATCCTGCTAATGCTTCATCAATTGCATTATCAACAATTTCCCATACTAAATGGTGTAGTCCTCTCGCACTCGTTGTCCCTATATACATTCCAGGGCGTTTTCTTACTGCTTCCAAACCTTCTAATACTTGAATATCCGAAGCATTATAATGTTCAATTTTTTCTTCCATTTTTCTTCACCTCGTCTGTACGAATTACTTCGCCGTTTTGAATACATATTAATTTTGAATTTTCAACTAATTTTTGATTCAAAAGTTCTAACTCCGTTGTCGTAATAATTGTTTGTGTATTGTTTTGAATATATTTTAGTAAATTATTTCTCTTTTTCTCATCTAATTCACTAAATACATCATCTAATAATAAAATTGGAGTATCTTTTTTATATTCTTTAAATAATTCTATTTCAGATAATTTTAATGCTAAAACAGCCATACGTTGTTGACCTTGTGAACCGTATAATTTTAAATTAGAATTATTTAATAAAAATTCAATATCATCACGATGAGGACCTACTAAGGTAAGTCCCATTTTTCTTTCTGTTTCCATATGTTTTTTTAATTTTTGTTCTAATTGATTTTTATAAGACAGGTCACTATCTAAATCTAAGTTTGTATGATATTTTAAAGTAAAACCATCTAAATCAGAAATATCTTGAAATATTTTTGTTATGTGCTGATTCAATCTATCAATAAATTTTTTTCTCATTTTATATAATAACACTGCTTTTTCCACAAAATATTGGTTTAATATTTCAAAATAGCTTTCATCTAGTGTTCCCTGTTTAGCACATTGTTTTAAACAATCATTTCTCATTTTTAATAATTTGTTATAATCATTTAAAACATCAAAATAGGTACTATATAATTGACTTAATTCCATATTCATAAATCTTCGTCTCACTGCGGGACTACTTTTTATTAATTCCAAATCCTCTGGATAAAAAATGATAATATTCATATTAGAAATATACTCGCTTACTCGTTTTACTAAATTATTATTTAATTTTAATAATTTCTTTTTATTGGTAATTCCAAATTCTAATTGATTAGAAATTTCTTCTTTAAAAAGTATTCCACGGATATAAGCTGTATTTTCATGTTCTCGAATTAATGTATTATCAATTGTCGCTCGATGTGATTTTGTTAATCCTAAGACATAAATGCTTTCCAACAGGTTTGTTTTTCCTTGCGCATTTTTTCCATATATAATATTGATTCCAGGGTGTAGTTCTAATTCTAAGTGTTCATAATTACGAAAATTATCAACATATATGCTTTTTAAATACATACTCACCCTCTTTTCGATTAAAATGCGTTCATTTAACGTGTTACTATATAAAAGGTACTCCTATACACACTTACTATTATATCATAAATACCATGTAAAAAATAAAAAACAAGCTTTTTTTGCTTGTTTTTAGGACATTTTTCTTTTTCTAAGAGTTGATTCTAACTTTGTAGCTCTTAAAATTTGATTTTCAAGTGATCCAGGGGAAATATTTAATTCCACATTTTTTCCTCCATGAAAATATAAAATAGAGTTATTTTGATGAGAAACATGGTTTTCTACATGATTTAACGCAATCCATGCACATCTTGAAATTCGTGGCGATGATGTTGGAAAAAATATCATATAATTTGATTCTTCAACAATAATCGGTGCTTTGTAATTAATCCCAATTAAATGTTTAGTTCCTTCATGTCTTCCCATATAAGAACTACCAAAATATTTACAACTATCATCGATAATTTCATTTGTTGTTTTATTTACCAAAAAAGTTTCCTCTTTTTCTAATACTTTTGTTGTTGTAGGTCCGATTGGAATTAATGCTAAAGTATTAGAATTAATTTCATAATTTGCAAGCATTTTTTCACCTCCTCTATAAATATTTTCGACATTTCTCGTCGAATGTCCTTTACTCTAACACCTGTTTTTGTCGATTTTTCTCGTTTTTTGTCGAAGGAGTAATTTTTTTTCAAAAAAAAGAACAATTTCTTGTTCTTTAGTAAGTACGAATTGGTAAAATCAATTGAATTAAGTTATCGCTTTCAGGATTCTTTAAAATAATTGGTTTAATCTCTCCATTAAATAATAGTTCTACTTCATCACTTTCTAATGATTTTAATGCATCCATCATATATTTACTGCTAAATGCAATTTTGATTTCAGATTCATTATTTTTCTTAACAAATAACTTTT
>JAGZRP010000181.1 GCA_018381595.1 Bacillota bacterium | reverse complement strand
TGAAGAAGAAAGAAAACAACGTGAAGAAGAGGAAAGAAAGCATCAAGAAATGATTCGCCTCGAACAAGAAAAATTGCGAAAACAACAAAAAGAAAAAGAAGAACTAATGCAAAAGCAAAAAGAAGAACAAGAAAAATTAAAAAGAGAACAAGCTGAACGAATTCGCATGGAACAAGAAGAAAAAATGAAAAGAGAACTATCTCGTACTTTGGAAAATACACCAGATAATATTATCGAAACTTCACCAATCATTGATGATATTGAAGAAGAAATGATAAAAGCAGGTGAAAATATTATAGTTTCAGAAAAGCAACCAGAAAAGGTGCAACCACAAATATCTGAACCATCTGAGCCTGTAGAAGATGATAAAAATTATCCATACAATGAGGACCCAGATGATATGAGTAAACATGAAATTACAGAAGATGAGTTCTTTGATGATTTCTTTGCTGACGATGATGATGAATAGTGGAATATTTTATATTTTTGCATATCATATAATAAGGTGATTAAAATGATTTCTAGTATTTCCGTTCAAGAATTAAAAAATCATTTAGGAAAAGTACCCTTAATTGATATTCGCAGTGTAGAGAGCTATAACAGCAATCATATACCAACTGCTATTCATATTCCATTTGAACAATTAATGATGTATCCTAATAAATATTTGGATAAAAATCAATTATATTATATCTATTGTTCAAGAGGAGTTAAAAGTATTAAATTAATTCAAATCCTTTCTAGACAAGGCTATCATATAGCCCATGTCAATGGTGGATATGAAGAGTGGATATTAAATAATTAGACAAGGAAAAGAAATCCTTGTCTTTTTTGTTTCCTTCCAAGGAAAAATGTATTATAATGATATATAGTAATAGTAGGTGAGAATATGTTAGACTACATCATAATAGGAATTTTGGTTATCATTTTAATATTAGTAATTATCTCAATTATGAAAAATATTAATGAAGCGAATATTACAGAACGTTTAGGAAAATTAGAAACAGAAATGATCAAAGAATTAAGTAGCTTTCAATCTAATTTGTCGAAAAATCTTAGTGATGATTTTGAGAAGCAAAATGAGAAAATAGAATATCGACTTCGTTTAATTAATGATAAAGTCAATGAACGATTAGATGAAAATTTTGAAAAGACAAATAAAACGTTTACTTCTCTATTGGAACGTTTATCTAAAATCGATGAAGCGCAGAAAAAAATTGATATGCTTTCTATGGATATTGTTTCCCTACAAAGTATATTAACAGATAAAAAGAGTAGAGGGATTTTCGGAGAAGTAAATTTACATCATATTATGGCGAATGTATTTGGTGAGAATAATAAGAATATTTATCAATTACAATATACTTTTTCGAATGGAACTATTGCAGATTGTGTTTTGTTTGCACCCGAACCATTAGGAACAATCGCCATTGACTCTAAATTCCCACTAGAACACTACCGTATGATGGTAGATAAGGGAAATAGTAGTTCTGTACGTATCGAGGCTGAGAAGCAGTTTAAAATGGATATGAAGAAGCATATTGATGCGATTAGTAGTAAATATATTATTCCTGGAGTCACTAGTGATCAAGCAATTTTATTTTTACCTGCAGAAGCAATCTTTGCAGAAATTAATGCTTATCATAGTGATATCATTGAATATGCTTATAAAAAGCGTGTTTGGATTACATCACCTACGACATTAATTAGTACATTAACTACCATTCAGGTAATTATCAAGAACATGGAAAGAGATAAATACGCATCAATTATTCATAAAGAATTAAAACTATTGTCAGAAGAGTTTAAAAGATATAAGGAACGTTGGGATAAACTATCACGTTCGATTGAAACCGTAAATAAAGATGTCAAAGATATCCATACAACAACGAGTAAAATTACAAAACGATTTGAATCGATTAACCGAGTAGAAATGGATGAAGCTGTCACAAAAGAAATTGAATAATGGTGATAATATGAAAGAATCAAAAGAAAAAGATATTAGAGAACAAGCAAGAAGTAAAGCATTACAAGAATTAAAAGAATATCGTCAATTGTTATTGGAAAGAGTAAATGATAATGGTGCTGAAAGAGGAAAAGCCAAAACATTAGGAGCCCATCCAAGTGCCGGAAAAAACAGTTCCATGCTGACTCCAAAAGAAGAAAATGAAGAATATAAATGGCTGACCAATGGAGGATTCACAAGTGCTGTATTTTTAAGTTTTATGACTTTCGTTACAACTGTATGTTTCTTCGCTTTAAGTTATTTATTTTATTCTTGATGGGAAATCCCATCTTTTTTTGTAGGAATTTTTAAGACTACCAAGTATTTATTTTATATGGACTGGAAACAAGAAATTTATCAAATTTTTCATTTATCCTTAGATAAGAAACAAATCGAAGTCATTTTAGATGACACAGAGATTTTACAAATCATAGCGGGAGCAGGGAGTGGGAAAACATTTACAATTTGCTGTAAAGTTTACTATCTAGTAAAAGTAAAGGGTGTAAAAGAAAATGATATCCTAATTTTATCGTACACAAATTTTGCTTGTCAGGAAATCAAAACTTATTTTGAAAAGATGGAACTTCATATTCAAGTCATTACATTTCATAAATTTGGATTAAATTTACTAAGAGGATTTCATCAAAACTATCAAATAGTAAAAGATAGAGAACGATTGATAGAAGCATTTTTAAATGAATTTATTCAAAAAGACTCATCTCTTTATTTTGAAAAGATAATTGCGTATATGTCGACAAAACATTATCAAAAACGACTTATCCAATACTTACTCAAACAAAAATATATGAGGCATAAACTGGTAAAACAAAAACGTTATTGGAAACAATTGAAACAGGAATTATGGACTAATTCCGACCCCACTTTGAATCAACACTTTTATCAATATAAGATAAACCAAAATGTGATGGAATTTCAAGATATGATTCAAAAATCAATGGAAGAATTAAAGAAAAGAAACAAAGAAATTTCATATTATCGATATTTATTCATTGACGAGTTTCAAGATATTTCTGAAGAGCGATTTTACTTTATAAAGATGTATCAGATGAAAACA
>JAGZRP010000180.1 GCA_018381595.1 Bacillota bacterium | reverse complement strand
ATCAATCCCCCTGAACGATGGTGTCTCGTTTCGGATCAAACGGATATCAGAAATCATGGAAGAAGCAGATTATCCGGGTGTTCGTGTAAGCCTGGAAACAAAATTTGATGGAGTAATTACCCCATTAAAGATTGATATTTCTACAGGAGATATCATTACACCAAGAGAAATCAAGTACAACTTTAATCTTATGCTTGAAAATCGCACAATCGAGGTATGGGCATATAATTATGAAATCAATTCGCACATTATATGAAATTATATCAGAGAATATACACGGCGTATAAAAAAGATGGTTTACGAAAAATAGCAAAAGGCTGTTTTGATATCATCTTTCTTGACTGCAACTTGCCTGATGGAACAGGATTTTCATTTTGTGTTATAATATGTTATCAGATTTTTTTGCCCTTGTATTTTCCCTTATCAGAGTTTGTAAACACTGGTGGGACGATATAACACAAGGGAATATATAAGGGAAAGCTCACTTGTCACAAACGTAGTGTTTTCAATAGTTTGTGACAGGTGAAATCTCAATCGAAATTTGAGGTGGTAAAAATGGAAACAAAAATGGCGTATGGTAACACAAAATTAAACAGAGATGTTATTAAATATATAGCCATGTTGACTATGTTGTTGAATCATATTTCACAAGTCTTTATGAAATCAGGATATTTTCTGTCGGAGCTATTTCTGGACATAGGGTACTTTACAGCAATTACAATGTGTTACTTTCTTGTAGAGGGCTTTCAATATACTCATTCAAAAAAGAATTATGCTATTAGACTGCTAATATTTGCCTTGATTTCTGAAATCCCATATTGTATGGCGTTTACAACAAATGAAGTGTTAGAATTTCAAGGTTTGAATATGTTATTTACATTGCTGATATGTTTTATGATTCTGATTGTGAATGATAAAGTATCAAATAAATTTTTAAAAGATATATGTATCTTGGGATTGATAGTACTTTCTTTATTCTGCGACTGGGCATTATTGGCACCAATATTTACACTGTTGTTTATATGGAGTAGAGGATTAAGAAATAAGATGAAATATACATTCATTATTTCAATGTTGTTATTTGGACTTTTTAATTTTGCAGGTGGTATTGGAAGATTTTCGCTTGGTACAAATATTGCTTATGCATTAGGAAGTATGTCAGGAATTGCTCTTGCAGGAATTGTAATTTTATATTTCTATAATGGCAAGCGAATGGAAAAGGGGAAAGTATTCTCCAAGTGGTTTTTCTATTTATTTTATCCTGTGCATCTTCTCATATTAGGTTTGATTAGAATTTATTGTTTATAAATTAACTTCCAAATTGACGGAGTGATGGATATGAAAATCAGAGAAGTGAATGAGAATAAAAAGCATTTTATATCATTATTGTTATTAGCTGATGAGCAGGAAAATATGATTGATCGCTATCTTGAAAAAGGAACTATGTATGTGCTTGAAGATGGTGATGTAAAAGCTGAATGTGTTGTCACTGATGAATATTCTGTTTTGCAGGTTGGAACAGGTGATAGTCCATTGACGATACCATTTTATGAAAAATGTGGATTTGTTCGGTCTCATAAGATTCCGAATTTCTTTACGGACAATTATGACCACCCAATCTATGAGGGTGGTGTACAACTAATAGATATGGTATATTTGCAAAGATGTTTATAGAAGGTCTGTTCCGGTAGAAAGGAAAACAAATTGTACCTATAAATCGATGCTTGGAGAGGTGATTATTTTGGAACAGATTATTGAATATATAAAGCGAAACTAAAATCCTATTTCTGTCATCCTTTATGGTCCGTATGCTGACGGAACAAATAATCTGAACAGTGATTTTGTACAAATCTTTGATGGCAAGATTACTGTAGATAGCAATGAACGAGGAAAAGCACTTCAAGTGAAAGTGATTTCACATATACAGAACCGTCCCCAAAAATCAAAAGCAGAAATTGATGCAATATCCTTATTTTGGTCCGAAAAAGACATTGAAATGGATGGAGCAAAATCACCCTATTGCATTTGTTCATTATAAAACAGCACTTGAGGATTTCAGCGTGGATAGTTTGAAAAACTGGATTACATATATAAAAAATGCAAATGATACATTCTGACAGATTTAAGTTGGCTTATGATAACGTTCAGTTGCTGCTGAAATAAGGGATAGAGAATCGTGGAGGACTATTTTGAGAACATACGAGAATAAAGATGAACTTAAGAACGAGATAAATAAAGTAAAAATAATTTTTTTTGATATTGATGGAACATTGCTAGAGATGGGAAAAACAGAGATAACACCGAATATGAGGAAGGCGTTATGTTCATTAAAACAAAATGGTATTAAAATATGTATCGCAACAGGGCGTCCGTTTGTTACCATACCAATGTTTGAAGGGATTGTATTTGATGCGATTTTGGCATTCAATGGTTCTTTTTGCGTTGCAGGGGATCAAGTAGTGGCAAAATGTCCTATTCCGAAAGAAGATGTAAAAAAAATTATTGAAAATGCAAAAAGAATGGAAAGACCTGTTTCTATTGCAACTGCGGAAGAAATTGTTGCAAATGGAAGTGATAAAGATTTAGAAGATTATTTTGCGATTGCGCACCATAGGGTGAATGTATCCGAAAAATTTGAAGAATATGTGGAAAAAGATGTTTTTCAAATTATGTTGGGATGTGACTTAGAAGAACGCAAGTATATATTAGAGGGAACGAAAAATGCCAAAGTAGCAGCGTGGTGGAGTAGAGCCATAGATATTATTCCAAAAGATGGTGGAAAAGGAACTGCGATTGAACAGGTTCTTGCACATTATAAATTCTCAAAGGAAGAAGCCATAGCGTTTGGAGATGGAGAAAATGATATTGATATGTTACTATCCGTTGGAAAAGGGATTGCAATGGGAAATGCAGCTGAAAAAGTGAAAGAAATTGCGGCTGATATTTGTGAAAGCGTGACAGATGATGGGATTTATTATTATCTGAAAAGCCAGAAGCTGATAAATGAGTAAAAGATAGGTGGAAAATGATTCCAAATAAGAGAAAAGTACCTGTCAAAGAATCTTTGCGTAACGATATATGCAATGTA
>JAGZRP010000179.1 GCA_018381595.1 Bacillota bacterium | reverse complement strand
TACTTAATATATCATATGTTTTTTCTTTCGTCAATTGTCTTTCGAATTTGTTTTCCTAATTCCTCTTCAATTTCTACTTCGTAACGAATTGTTTCATTCGCGATTTCATATTTTAATCGCTCAATTTCAGGAACACAACTCAAAATACGATTGGTAATTGTATTTAATAGTGAATTAGAATTATCTGTTTTCTTACAAAAAGCCATTAGTACAGCAATATTATTTTCTCCTAAATAAGTAAATAATAGTCTTGTTTGATAATTTTTTAATTCATAAATACTATAGTGACGATTCAATTTCGCATTATTTGTAAATTTTCTAAAATGTTTTTCATCTCGTTTAAAAGTATCTTTTTGTAATTCATCAATCATTGTTTTTATAGCTTCTAATCGCTCTTTTGTAAATTCATGACTACTTAAATCAGATTCTATAAAAGTGGTTCCTGATGGTTTTTTTATAAAAAATAAATGATTCTCTTGAAATGATAGTGATTCATTTACTTTATCCATACCATCTTCTGATTCATAATAAGAAGCAAATTCTTGTTTTACTTCTTCAAACAGATTGGATAAAAAGGCAATTTGATTGTCAATTTCATCTCTACCATCAGAATCTAATTCTTTCTCACTCAATTCATTATAAAAACTTAATTCTTCTTTGATTTTTTGAAGTAAAAATTTCATAACTTCACGATAATTCGTATAATTTTTTTGTGGTAAACAAGAAGGTAATTGTCTCATATCTTCTATGTGTTGTAAATGAAACCAATATCTTTCTTTATCTGCTTCAAATTGATCATGTAACTTATTCTCAGATTGATTATCCATAAAAATTACTTCAGATTCTGTATGCGGATTTTCCACAATTAATTTCGAGTTCTTTGGAATTTCTACTTTTTTAATCTTATTTTTCTTTTGGGCACGTTCTTTTTTTATCTGTTGTTCTTCTGCTTGTTTTTGAAACTCTAAATTAGCAAATAAATTTTGTGCAATAGATACAGAGATATCACTTGTAGAACTTATCATTAAAACCGATAAAACTAATTCTTGTTCTTTTTTTGTAAAATAGGTTCTCTTTCCACTTTCTGCTTCGTGTAATAGTTTACTAGCAGCTGGAATCGACTTTAATTCTGATTTAATTTCAAGACATCTTTCTTTCTCTTCATTTAATTCATCAAATTTGTCTAAAATAATTTTGATAATCGTGAGAAAACTATCCAGTTTTACTATTTTTTTTACTCGTTCTCTCTTTTGAAATATCTCATATAACTTTATAGCATTTTTGATATCTGAATTTTCCGATTTTGTAAAACAACTTTGAAATAATTCCTTTTGCGTATTATTAAGTTTTGGTATTCGTTTTAAAATCGTATCAGCATTTCTAACAATTCCTGAGAGCAATTTAATCTTTTTATTTAGTTCCTTAATTTCTTCTTCATTTCTATTAAAAAGATCTTCTTGTACTTCGATAATTGGAACCAGAAAGTTGATCGCATCCTCATTTGTCATTTTCTCTGGTACTTCTTGTTGAAACATATTCTTAACATTTAATAAAGACTTTATTAAATGATTCATATCCATATGAATCTCCCCCTTTTTCATGCGTGAACTATTCTATCAAAATAGTAACTATTTGTCAATTTATACACAAAAGAAAAAGTAATCATTTCATTACTTTTCTTCAAACATTGGTTCTATCTCATTTAAAATGAGTTCCATTCTATCTTTCGCATTTTTTTCAAATAAGGATGCGATTGAGACAACTAGCTTTTTCTTGTGATTAAAATAAATCACATTTCCTCCATCGCCCATAGCAGCACATGCTTGTTCATCGGCATTTATAATCCACCATAGATATCCATAAGAAAGATTTTCTGATTTCCATTTGCTGTGTTCTTTGATACTTTCTTCCATCCATTCACTAGATACAATTCTTTTTTCATTCCAAATTCCTTGGTTTAAATACAACTGCCCAATTTTAGCCATATCCCATGCTGACAATGTAAGACCCCAGCCGCCTGTATTTAATCCTTGAGAGTCAGTTGCCCAACCACTCACATTTGTTTTTTTATTAAACTCAGTTTGTTCCTTAGCACTCTTAAAATAAATATTTTTTTCAACTGTAATCCCAAGAGGTTGGAATAAATTTTCTTGTGCAAAATCGAAAACAGACATTCCTGTTGCTTTTGCAATGACTCCAGACAAAATATCAGGTCCAATCAGTGGCGTATATCTAAATTCTCCGATTGGTTTTTTACCACCTAATTGATTCAGTGTAAATTTTAAAAAGTCTTTACTCATAAAGTATCTAATATAAATAAAAGGGGATTCTTTATATTTATATGGTACTGTCATAGTAATCAGGTCTCTTAATGTGATTTGTTGAACGATGTCTTCTTTCTTCTTTCCCTGATAATCAGGAAAAAAATCTAATACTTTTTGGTCTAAACTTTTAATCAATCCTTTATCAATTGCAATGCCAATTAAAATAGATAAAATACTTTTTGATACGGAATAAACATGAACTTTGCTATCTCTAACACACCCGTTAAAGTAATTTTCATAAACAGATTCTCCATTTTTTAGTACAACAATTCCTGTGGTATTACTATAGTCTAATTCTATTTTTTTCTCAAATTGTTTTATTTTTTCTTCTTGATTCATTTAATTTCTCCTTTTAATAACTGGGTAATAAATTTCTGTAACTAGTTCTTCTTTCGATTTTACTTGCGAAGGGTCTGTTACATACACTTCATATAATGGTCCATCATTTTCATATCCATGTGTTTCAGCATACTCTATTTGTTTTGTATAGATAGAAGGTAAGTTTGTATATGGGCCATGTAATACTGTCTTTAAACAGGTTCCTGGATGATATATTCTGGTTTCCTTTCTCTGTTCCTTAACTGGAATTGCAAACTCTGTATCTAATCCAAATGGACTAAATTCTTCATCGTGGAATAAAACCATAGGAGATGAAGTCATTGTTAGATTTTCCTCTTCTACTTTTTTCATAAGATAACCAAAATTTTCTTTATATTGACTTGGAAACTCATCTTTTTCTACCATCTTACGAACTGATAATAAATTC
>JAGZRP010000178.1 GCA_018381595.1 Bacillota bacterium | reverse complement strand
ATAAATCCTTATTTTATAAGGGTTTATTATAATTTTGATAATGCAAATTTTATATAAAGAATAATAAAAAATAGCGAAAATCAAAAGATATATGTTGTTTTTAACAAAAATACAAGTAGGAAATATAGTGGTGATTACACCGTTTAAGAACATATAAAAAGGAGGTAAATATGAAGAGAAAAAACGAAATAACAATTAGGTCTAGTGCTGCTGAATATTTAACATTTATTGCTGCAACTGGAGATGATAAAGAAGCGATTGAAGTGAGATACGAAGATGAAAATATTTGGCTTACTCAAAAAATGTTGTCTACTTTATATAATGTAGAAATTAACACAATAAATTATCATATAAACAAGATATATAATGATAGTGAATTAACGGAAGATTCAACTATTCGAAAATTTCGAATAGTTCAAAAAGAAGGAAATAGAGAAGTAGCAAGAGATATTGTTCATTATAATTTGCAAATGATTATTGCTATAGGATTTAAGGTTGATAATGAAAGAGCCATACAATTTAGAAAATGGGCAAATGAAATAGTTAAAGAATATACTATTAAAGGCTTTGCAATGGATGATGAAAGATTTAAAAATAGCGGTTCAATTTTAACTGAAAAATATTTTGATGAATTGCTTGAAAGAATTAGGGAGATTAGACTATCTGAAAGAAGATTTTATCAAAAGGTAACAGATATCTATGCTACAAGTATTGATTATGATAGAAATTCAAAAACAACATTAGAATTCTTTAAAAAAGTTCAAAACAAAATGCACTTTGCTGTAACTGGTAATACAGCACCTGAAATTATATACACTAGAGCTGATTCTAATAAAGAGTATATGGGTCTTACTAATTGGTCTGATGCTCCAAATGGTAAAATTATTAAAAGTGATGTTGGAATTGCTAAAAATTATTTAAGTGAAGAAGAATTATTTCTGCTTATCTTGATTTAGCTGAAAGTAGAGCAATAAGGCATGTGCCTATGACAATGGAAGATTGGTCAAATAGATTAGATGAATTTTTAAAACTTACTGATAGAGAAATATTACAAGATGCTGGAAAAATATCTCATAAAATAGCTTGTGATAAAGCAGAATCTGAATTTGAAAAATATAGAATAATACAAGATCAAATATATATTAGTGATTTTGACAAATATATAAATGAACTTGAAAAACTTGATGTAAGTGATAAAAGGGAATAATTATATTATTTTAAATTTAAAAAGAAGGATAAAAATGAGTAGAAATAATAATTGTACATTTAACATTAATTACATTTTAATATATAATTAATTTGGAGTGTAAAATTATTGATAAATATAATATAAAAGAATTAGAAGAAAAAGATAATAGATGTATACGAAACTTGAAGAAGTAACTTTTAAAATGGTTGATGATTGTTTAACTATGTTTTAAAGAATTTATATAGATAGTTTTAAGGTGGTGATTTAATTGGAAAAGTTAGATATATCAAGAATAATATTAGGAACTGGAAATTATAATGATGTAAAGCAAGGAAATACTGTTTCAATAACTGGAGATGGGGGCAATGCTTGGGGGTATTATGGACCATCATATAAAAAATTAGCTCCAAGGTTAGTTACATATATTCCATATGCTAAAGGGTACGAAGAACTTTTAGAATTAAAAGATGATGTGTTAAAATTAAAACAATATGTCGAATTACGAAAGCATATAGAAGATGAATATATTAATAGTTATTATGCTACAAGATTAAAAGATTTAGATATAGAAGAATTACTTTATACTTTAGAAAGTAAATTTGGTGACAATATAATTTTGCTATGTCATGAACCTATTGACGAATTTTGCCACAGAAGACTAGTAGCAGACTATATTGAACTTAAAATAGGTATATATATTCCTGAAGTCAAAATAGATAATGAGGGCGGAGTAAAAAAATTAGTTCCAATTAGATATAAAAATAGATTAAAACAAGTTATAAGGGATAGGAAGTGATATAAATGAAAAATAATAATCAACAAAATCAGGTAAATATCAACTGGTATCCTGGACACATGGCAAAAGCAAAACGGTTAATCAAGGAACGCCTAGATTTAATTGATGTGGTATATGAACTTGTGGATGCGAGAATTCCATTCTCATCTAAATTAAGAGATATGGATGAGGTAATCGGAAATAAACCACGTTTACTGATTATGACAAAAGCAGATTTGTGTGATCGAAAAGAAACTCAAAAGTGGATTTCTTATTATGAAAAATTAGGAAATGAAGTCGTTTTAATTGATGGGGAAAAGAAACTTCCTATGAATGAAATTATGGAAAAAACGATGGAATTAATGAAAGATGTATTTGAAAAAAGAGAAAAGAAGGGGCTAAATGCTCGTAAGGCACGTGTTTTAGTCATCGGCATTCCAAATGTAGGAAAATCAACATTTATCAATCGGATTGTTGGAAAAAAAGCAGTCAATGTAGGAAATAAGCCTGGTGTGACAAAAACATTAGATTGGATTCGCATCAATGAGAATATAGAATTAATGGATTCTCCAGGGATTTTATGGCCTAAGTTAGATGATAATTTCATTGCTTTTAATTTAGCTAGTTTAACTGCAATTAAAGAAGAAATTCTTCCTCTTTATGATGTAATAGTCTATTTGTTAGAGACACTTTATCAATATTATCCTGAGGTTTTAAAAGAACGTTATGGAATTGAAGAATTAGATGAAGATCCAGTAGAAACTCTCGAAAAAATCGGAAAGCGTCGTGGATGTGTGATTCGTGGTGGAGAAATTGACTATGAAAAAGTATACAGTGTTATTTTAACAGATATCAAAAATGGAGCTATAAAAAACATTACATTTGATCGTTTTGACGAGAGAATGAAAGAATTAGAAGGGTAGTATTATGGAAATAAAACACATGAATTCTTTAACACTCGCATATGTTGGAGACGCTATCTATGAAGTTTATATTAGACAATATCTTACAACCGTGAAAAAAATTGTCAAAGTAAAAGAGTTACAAAAAGAAGCCGTTAAATATGTTAGTGCAAGAGGACAAGCTAAAATTTTAAAAGAGTGGATAGATAATAATTTATTAACAGAAGAAGAAATGGAAGTTATGATGAGAGCTAGAAATCAT
>JAGZRP010000177.1 GCA_018381595.1 Bacillota bacterium | reverse complement strand
TGGATAATTGGAGAACCACTCATTCCTGCTACAACACCACCACTAATTGATAACAATTCTTCGTCTGTTACTTCAAATAAAATGTTTTTATTTTTCTTATCATCATTACTAATTTTTAATATCTCGATATTATATTCTTTTACTTCGTTTCCTTTTGTCACAGTAAGAAGTTGGGCTTTCCCTGTTTTAATTTCATTTGGTTTGGCTACTTTATATAATTTTTTATTCGGAAGTGTATTTGTATAGTTCCCAAAGATTCCTTCTTCTGTGTTAGAAAAGATAGTTCCATTGATTTTATCTGTATAAAATCTTGCATTTTTCTCACCTGGTGCACCATCTTCACTTCTAACGATATCTGTTACAGTGGAGTCAAAAATTTTCCCATCTTTAATATCTAAAATTTTGCCTGTTGTTTTTTCTAATATTTCATGGCCAAGAGATCCAAATAATTTGGTGTTTGGATCAATAAAACTCAATGTCCCAATTCCTGTAATACTATCTTTCACATATAGACCTGTTTTATAAACCGTATCTTCTTTTGTGACTTTTAAATGGGTTTGGAAATTATCTAATCCTCTCATATATGTAATTTTAATGTTTTCTTTTGATTCCACACTATGAATTACATCTACCATTTCACCAATATTAGAAACTTGTTTATCTTCCACTGCTTTTATAATATCGCCATTTTTTAAACCTGCATCTTTTGCTGGATAATGTTCTCCAACTTTATACATTCCAACGACCATGATTCCTTTAGAATGTAATTCAATTCCGATATTTTCTCCACCTGCATAAATATAGTCTGAATAAGCAAGTGAACTTGCTGGCATAATAATAAATGATAGAAGAAAAATGACACTTATTTTTTTAAATTTTTTAAAAAACATACTTCATCTCCTTATATCATTGGTAGACTACATTATTATTATCACCGACATAAATGATTTTATAGCAATAAAAAACTACCAATTACGAATCGATAGTTTTTTGAATATTAATTTTCTTCTTCTTTTTCAATAGAAAAATTTTCCAATTTTCCATCTTCTAACACAATTTTAGAAACTTGTTCTTCTATTCCTTTTAATTGTTTATCACAATCTTGCACTAATTTCATTGCATAAGTATATTTTTTGATCGATTCTTCTAAATCGATTTCTCCGTTTTCTAACTCGTGAATTGTTTTTTCCAATTCTTTCATTTTATCTTCAAATTTCATTTCTTCTTTTTTCATTGTTCTATTCCTTTCTTATCTAATACTTGAACTTCTAATATTCCATCTTGCATGCGAACAGATAACTGCGATTTTGTTTTTACTTCTTGAATTGATTTTACTAATTTGTTTTCCTGATAAGTAAGTGAATATCCACGACCTAAAATGGATAGCGGATTTAATACTTCCAATTTTTCAATCACGTGTTTTAATTTAATTTCGCTTTTTTCTAATAGTTTTAATGGATTTTTTAAAATATGAGATTGACTAAAATATTCTAATTGTTTTTTGTTTTTATCAATTCTTATTTTCATTTGTTGTAATAGTTTTTCTAAGTTGATATCTAATTGTTGTTTTTTGGCCTCATAGATAGCATTTGGATTTTTTAAAACATAACTTGTTTTTAAACTATCTAAATAAATTTTTTGATAGTTTACTGTTTTTAACATTGATTCTTTTAAACGCACTTTATACTGTGCCAATTGATGCAGTAAATCACTTACATGAGGAACAGCCATTTCAGCAGCTCCAGTTGGTGTTGGGGCTCTTAAATCACTCACAAAGTCACTGATGGTAAAGTCTACTTCGTGTCCTACTGCACTGATTACAGGTACATTAGAAGAAAAGATAGCACGAGCGACACATTCTTCATTGAATGGCCACATATCTTCCAAAGAACCTCCACCACGACCTACAATTAACACATCTAAATGATAATCTTGAGCCATATTCAATTTTTTTACTAAATCATCTTTTGCTAAATCACCTTGTACTAAACTTGGGAACAAAATGGTTTCACAAATTGGATATCGTCTTTTGATAGTTGATAAAATATCTCTAATAGCAGCTCCAGTTGGTGCTGTAATAATTCCAATGCGATTTGGATATCTAGGAATTGGTTTTTTATATTTTTCATCAAATAAACCCTCTTTAGAAAGTTTTTCTTTTAATTGTTCAAATGCAACATATAAATTTCCAATTCCGTCTTCTGCCATATCATCCACATAAATTTGATAATTTCCAGTTGCTTCATAAACACTAATTCGTCCTACCAATAGAACTTTCATTCCATCTTTTGGCATAAATTTCAATTTATTTGCACTTGACGCAAACATAATTGCATTTATTTTACTGGTTTCATCTTTGAGCGAAAAATAAAAATGACCTGTTGTATGGGCTTTAAAGTTAGAAATTTCTCCTTTTAAATAAACTCTTCTTAGATGTTCATCTGAATCAAATTTCATTTTTAAATATCGTGTTAAGGCACCAACTGTTAAATATTTATTCTGTTCCATTGTATCACCAACTCTATTATAACATAAAAAGTGAACATTTGTTCCTGTTATTTCAAAAAAATAAGGATGTTTATTTCGCATCCTCATTTTCATGATATACCTTATCTAATACCCCATTTATCATTTTTCTAACGTCATCATCACTATAATCCTTAGCAAGTAAAATCGCTTCATTGATAGCAACAACTGGTGGTGTATCTGTATAATTTAATTCATAAATTCCCATTCGTAAAATGGCTTGATCGGTATTTCCTAAACGATCAATGGTCCAATCTTTTAAATATTGATTTGCAAGCATATCAATTTCTTTTTGATATGTAATGACACCATATACCATTTCTTTTACAAATTCATTTTCTATTTCACAAACTTCTTTAATCATTTCATCAATCTCATAAGTTACTTTATTTTTCTGATATACATTTAATTGATATAAAATTGTCATAATTTTTTTTCTTAATTCTGTTCTTGTCAGTTGTTCCATAATTCTCACCTATCTCATTTTAACATACTTCAGAAAAAATAGAAATATGTTGTTTGTTATTTTATTTGGAATGTTTTTTGTTTTTGATGAAATGATTCTTCCTCAACTGGTTCATATTCTTCATTCTCTTTTTCTCGATAAAATAATTGGTCTCTTCCCTTCATTTCTATTT
>JAGZRP010000176.1 GCA_018381595.1 Bacillota bacterium | reverse complement strand
TACCTGATTATGAATATGCACAAGTAGATGAATTATTAGAAAAGGATAATCCACTTCTTGTGATTTTAGATCATATTGAAGATCCACATAATCTAGGAGCCATTGTAAGAACATGTGAAGCCGCTGGGGTAGATGGAATTATTATTCCTAAAAATCGTAGTGTTGAGGTAACCAGTACTGTGATGAGAACTTCTGTTGGTGCTTTAGATTATGTAAAAATTGCTCGTGTTACGAATTTACGTGATACGATGGAGTATTTAAAAAAGAAAGGATTTTGGATTGTTGGAACTGATATGAATGGAACCGATTATCAGGAAATTGATTATCGAGGAAAAATGGCACTTGTCATTGGAAGTGAAGGATTTGGAATGGCAAGACTTGTCAAAGAACATTGTGATTTTATCGCAAGTATTCCAATGAATGGAAAAGTAAATAGTTTGAATGCCAGCGTTGCTGCAGGTATTATCATATACGAAGCAATTAGCAAACGAAAGTAGGGAAAATATGAATTATAGAGATTATAACGATAATGAATTACTGTATTATGTTTCAGAAAATAATGAAGATGCAGAAGCATTACTATATAAAAAATATGAACCAATTATTGTTAATTTCTCTAATAAAGTATTTCCTTATGTAAAAACAAGTGGATTAGAAATCAATGATTTGATTCAAGAAGGGATGCTTGGATTGAACCAGGCTATGAAGTATTACGATGAAGAAAAAGAGAGTAGTTTTTATACATTTGCGAAAACTTGTATTGAACGAAAAATTTTAAGTATGGTTGTCAGTGCCAAAAGACTGAAACATAAAATATTGAATGAGTCACTATCCATTGAAACATCGGATGATGAACAATCTATTTCTATGGAGTTTTTACTAAAAGATACTTCTTCTAACCCAGAAACTGTCTTACTTTCAAAAGAAAGAGAAGAAAAATTAATTCAAGAAACAAAAAAAGCACTGACTGATTTTGAAGATGCGGTGTTTACATTACGTACTAATAATTTTTCCTATCAAGAAATTGCGACCATATTAGATAAAGATAAAAAAGCAGTGGATAATGCATTACAACGTATTCGTTTTAAAATGAGACAGATATTAAAAGAATTATAAGAAAAATCGTATTTTAAAATGTATCGTATGAGTGATAAATAATATGTAAATCAGACATATTATTTTTATTTATAAAGTAAATTATATTCTTCTAAAATGAATGGAATATGATAGAATAGTATTATGGAATACATGGAAAGAAGGAATCAATTTGAAGAAGATTACAGTAGATGGAAATGAAGCATGTGCAAGAGTTAGTTATTATTTTACAGAGGTAGCAGGAATTTATCCGATTACACCATCTAGTCCCATGGCAGAACATATTGATGAATGGAGTAAAATGGGAGTTAAAAACTTATTTGGCGACCAAGTAGAAGTCGTAGAAATGCAAAGTGAAGCAGGAGCAGCCGGAATGATACACGGTTCTCTACAAGCAGGATGCCTTACAAGTACTTATACAGCAAGTCAGGGATTGTTATTAATGATTCCCAATATGTATAAAATAGCAGGAGAAATGTTACCATGTGTGATTCATGTAGCAGCCCGTAGTTTATCAACCCATGCCTTAAGTATTTTTGGAGATCATCAAGATATTTATGCAGCACGTGCAACAGGATTTGCATATCTTTGTTCTTCTTCTGTACAACAAGCATCTGATTTAGCACTTGTTTCTCATTTAGCAACACTTCGTGCTAGCATTCCTTTTTTACATTTCTTTGATGGCTTTCGTACCAGTCATGAAATTGATAAAATTACAGTATTAGAAGATGATGAAATCAAAAGTTTTGTGGAACCAGAATGGATTCAAAAATTTCGAAGCCGTGCCTTGACTCCTCAAAATAAAGTAACAAGAGGAACCGCTCAAAATGATGATATTTATTTTCAAGAAACAGAAGTAAGAAATGCATACTATAACCAGGTTCCTGATATTGTGAATGAATATATGAAAAAAGTAAATCAGAAAATGAACACAGATTATAAACCATTTAATTATTATGGTAGTCCTACAGCAACAGTAATCATTGTTGCAATGGGAAGTGTTTGTGAAACCATAAAAGAGACCATTGATGATTTGAATCAAAATGGATATCAAGTGGGATTGATTGAAGTTCATTTATATCGTCCTTTTTCAAAAGAATATTTAATAGATGTCTTACCAGTTACTGTAAGACGCATTGCTGTTTTAGATAGAACTAAAGAACCAGGGAGTGAAGGAGAACCATTATACTTGGATGTTAAGGCTGCTTTATCTGATTTAAAAGATAGAGAATTAGAAATTGTAGGAGGTCGTTATGGTCTTTCTAGTAAAAATACAACACCAAGCCAAATAAAAGCTGTGTATGATGCTTTAGAAGATGGGTTATCGCAAGAATTTACCATTGGAATTACAGATGATATCACCAACTTGAGTTTACCAATTGACCCATACTATAAAATTAAAAATGCGCAAGAATTATTAATTTATGGGTATGGTTCTGATGGAATGGTAAGTGCTTCTAAAACGATTATGAAGTTAGTAGGAGATACCACAGATAAATATGTACAAGGATATTTTCAATATGATTCTAAAAAATCAGGGGGAGTAACCACCTCTCACTTGCGTTTTGGACATCATCCAATTCGTTCTACTTATTATGTTGAAAATCCAAGTATGATAGTTGTAACCAAAGATTATTATTTCAATGAATTTGAGTTATTGAACGATATCGAAACACATGGGATCGTATTAATCAATACAAGTAAAACGGGAGAAGAATTAACTGCATTTTTAAACAAAAAAGTAAAGTCGAAAATAGCAGAAAAGAAGCTCCAAGTATACTATATCAATGCTTATGAACTAGCATCTAAAATTGGATTACGTGATAAAATTAGTACGATTATGGAAACAGTAATCCTAAATTTAACAAAGTTGGTTGACACCAATACTCTGAATGATAATTTAAAACAATATGTAGAACATACTTTTTCTAAAAAAGGAGAATCCGTTGTTTTAAAAAATCAACATGCAATTGATGTTGCCATGAATGCATTGGAAGTTTTAGATATTAGTCATTTCCAAGTAATTGCTTCAAAAGAAGAGGAAGAAATAGGAACTCTTGATATGATAAGAAAGCGAAA
>JAGZRP010000175.1 GCA_018381595.1 Bacillota bacterium | reverse complement strand
ATCGTATCCACACGAGCAAGGGTTTCAATCCCATATAATTGTTGTACTAAAACATTATAACGAGTTAATTTCGCGACTCCAACAGCAAGCACTGTACTGGTTAAAAGAACAAGCCCTTCTGGAATCATCCCGATCACTGCTGCAACCGTATTTAATATTGCTTGATTTAAGGAATGATGAATCCCATACTGTCTTAAAAATAAAATCAATCCAAGTGGAACAATAACAATAGAGACAATCTTAATAATTCGATTAATCGTACTCATAATCTCTGAATTTACTTTTTTAATAAATTTTGTTCCAGTTGATATTTTAGAAGTATAATTGTCGACTCCTACATGTTCTACTTGGGCAACACAACTTCCTGATGTAATATAACTACCAGATAAAATCATATCTCCTTCTTTTTTATATATTGGATCGGTTTCTCCGGTAATTACAGATTCATTGACTTCTACTTCACCCTGTTTGATGACAGAATCAACAACAACTTGGTCTCCTCGATTGAATGTGATAATATCATCTAATACAATTTCATAAATACTTTTCTTCTCTAATTTTCCATTTCGAATTAACGTTGCTGTAGAGGTTGCTAAAAGAGATAATTTATCTGTCAAGCGCTTCGCATGAATTTCTTGTAATGTACTAATCAACATATTGCAGATAACAACCCCTAGAAATAATAAATTTTTATAAGAGCCACTCATAAATACAGCAGCGGCTAAAAAGGCATTTAAAATATTAAATGGTGTGATTAAATTTTTTAAAATAATTTCAGGGATTGTCTTTGTACGATTCTCTGAATCACGGTAATTTAAGTTTTCTTGTTTTCTTTCTGAAACCATATCATCTGTAAGTCCAGTATCAATTTGTGGATAATAGCGTTTTTGACTTTCTTTCATACAATCCCTCCTTTACCGTTTATTATACCCCATTTTCCTATAACTTTCATGACTATTTTGTCATATTGTGTCAAGTAAAAAGTTTGGTTTTCCCAAACTTTATTTAATTTCTAATACTCTTTGGAATGTCTCTTGTCCTGCTGGTAGTAAAATCGTTGTAATCACTCTCAAACTTTTATTTTTATCTAAGTAAGCAGTTATTTGATTTGCATTTACTAATTCATAATATTTTTGAATGCTGTTTTTGATATAAGTTTGTTTTTGAGCCTCAGTTTCCCATAACTTATCATTTTGACCTTCCATATATTCACTAATTGCTGTTTCTACTTTTGAATGAATATTCGTATTTGTTGCTCCTGATGCAAGATATATATCTTGATAACTATAAGTACCACCAGTTGTTAAATTAAAATTGTATGCATAGTAATTTTCTACTGGAGTATCTGTTCCTTGCACACGAGTATGAATCATAACCGATAAAATAGAACCATTCACTGTATAATGATATTCTGATGAAACTGTTCCACTTTGATTCAATTCAAAGATTGCCTTTTGTTGTACCAATTGATCATAAATCAATTTAATTGCATCATTCGTAGCCTTTGCTTCTTGGCTATTCAAATTAATCATCGGAAGCTCTATCTTTTCATTATCACCTGTATATTTTACATGATATACATATGCTTTCGTTTTATCTATTTTAAGACTATCTAGTTTTTCTTTATCTTTTGAAGCTGGTTCTTCCTCATTGATTTCATTTTCTACTGTGTACCCTTTAAAGTACTTATCAAATACAATATATCCTCCTAAGGATGCGATAACAAGCGTTAAAATTGCAATAATTAACATAAATGTTTTATTTCTATCTAAATCCATTTCCTACACTCCTTTTATTTAGTATAGCATAGTTCTCTTTCAATGAATTAAAAAAAGAACAAAAATTGATTTGGTTTACAAAAAAAGAGACAATGTCTCTTATAATTTTTTATTATTTAAAATATGGTATCCGTCATTTGTTTTTCTCAAAGTTAATTGATATCTACCAGTAATATAAGAATCTTTATAGTCAAAATAATCATCTAAATTTAATTTATCTAATAATCCTTTGATGTCTTTTTCTGTCTTATATCCACTGACATCATCATAATTGACTTCATATTGATCTTTTTCTTTATTATGAATAATTTTTGTAACTTTATATGGTCCTGATTCTTCTAATTTTTCATTAAAATCACAGGTTACTTTGTTATCACTTTTTAAAACGGCACTTCCTAATTTTTCTTTATCGATTTCTCTTCCAAAGACTTTTTTCGCATATTTGTTTAATTCCTCTAATTTGATAAGTTTCACATTTTTAGATGGTGTTTCCTTTGTTTCTTCAAAAGAAGCATCTTTCACTTCATTTTTTGCATAATAACAAGTTGCTTTTAATAATTCTTCATCGGTCAATTCTTTATCAGCACGTGTCATATCTTTATCATTTAAATAAGTAAGAACTGATTTCAATTCCTTATTTAAAAGTTTATTGTATTCTTTTTTGGTATCATCTGATGTCATATCAACAGATTTTTTACTTTCTTCTTCTTTCTTGGCATTATCTTCATTTAATTTCGTTAACTCTTCTGTTTTTTCATCTAACTTTCTTTCTAATTCTTTCACTTTGCTTTCATGCCCACTACTTACTACATAATAGGTTCCAAGCGCACCTACTAATAAACCAATTAATAGACATAAAATAATTGTAAATGATTTATTATCGTGTTTATCGTCCATAATTTAACCTCCTATTACAAGTTTTTCCATATTCATTGAATTTATACATAAAACATTTTTTTGTTTTAATAGCTTGTTGATTGTATCATTGATATTGTTTACAGCTTTAAATACACTTTTACCTAAATAACGACTTTCATCATTATCACGTAATTCTAAAGCTTCGTATTTACCTGTTGATGCACCGCTAGGAACAATTGCACTACCACAAAAACCACTTTCAGTTGTTACTTCAACTTGAATCGTTGGAAATCCACGAGAGTCTAATACTTGTCTTGCATATACATTATTTATATATGGCATATTTTTTCACCTCATTTATATTATGGAACAATTGTATGGTTTTAGTCATTTTTTATAATTTAATGATTTAGATATTATTTAAATGTGTTATACTATTTATGGTGATGTAAAATGATAAGTGGAATATTGATGGTTTTAGGAATTTTTAGTTTGTTAGTTTTAGGATGTTTTTTCTTGGTTTATAGCAGTGAAAAAAAACGTTTGAA
>JAGZRP010000174.1 GCA_018381595.1 Bacillota bacterium | reverse complement strand
CCTTGCAAGTATTACAGATGTAGAAGAGGGAAATCAGAAAAATCCAACTGCAATCAAATACCGAGTAGAAAGTATTAGCGTAGGAGATAGTCTACTTGCGAATACAGAACAAACATTTCAAGTGATAGTGACATGGGATAAATCTGTAGATATCACAAGTGATCACATGGAAAAAGAAATCAAAGTAACATTAAACTATGAACAAAAAACAGGAACACCTGATGTACCAACACCTAGTGCTCAGAATGCAACTGAATTAATTACAAGCAAAAACACGAGTGGAAATAGTGAAGGATTGTTTACAGATGATTATGGAAATATTCGCTATCGAGGTTCTAATAGTGAAGTAAAGAATTATGTAACATTTAACGGAGAAACATGGAGAATTATCGGACTGTTTTATGGTAAAATAAAATTAATACGAAATAACTCTGTTAATAATATGAAGTGGAATCATGAACCATCAAATAACTGGTCCACTTCATCTACAAAAGATTATTTAAATGGAACCTATTATAATAGCTTAAGCAGTACAGCAAAGAATCAGATAGAACCAAGTACATTTTATTTAGGAGGAACTAATACAGTTCAAGGGGTTTATTCAAAAGACATGTATTTAAAAGAAAGAGGAACCGCAGTATATACTGGAAATCCAACAACAATTACTCAAAACATTGGACTCATGTATCCAAGTGATTATGGATATGCATCAAGAAGTAGTTGTGATAGAGATTTATCATATTATGATTTTGATCCAAATTGTAGTACCGAGGGAAACTGGTTGTTTCATGAACCAGAAGAATGGTTTCAGACACCACGTTCCGATACAAATTCTAACGTTCTATCTTTAGCATATGATGGGTATGTAGTAGTAGAAACATCTACTGCTAGTCTTTATCAAATTCGACCTGTCTTATTTCTAAAACCAAGTGTTCAAATGACAGTTGGCGATGGGACAAGTGCAAATCCATATATTATTTCTTAAAAGAACATAAAGTTATGTTCTTTTTCTTTTTTGCAGGATATTTTGACAAGAAAATCGTACTTATTTGTAGAAGAAAAAAATTGTGAATTTAACTCGAACGTATAATTATTCTAGTTTTGTCGAAATGATAAAATGGGGTTAGAATGTGTGTTAAATTAGATGCGAGGTGAATGGTATGTTAGAGATAGACATGGAATTTAGAAAGGGAATTTTATTTGTTCGTTTACGTGGAGAACTTACAGATCATACTGTAGATGTTATGAACCGGGAAGTAACAAAAACAGTAGAAGATTATGGAATTGGAAATCTTGTATTTAATATTTCAGATTTGAATAAAATTGATGAAATAGGGATTCAATCAATTTTAAATAACTCAGAACTTGCAAAACGCTCAAAGGGAAGGGCGTTACTTTGTGGAATTTCTAATTTGGAATTAAAACAAGTATTGAAGAGAAATCAGGTTTTTAAATATATGAACGAAACAAGTGATGAACTAACCGCTCTTTCTATCATTCACGTATAAGGGAGAGATAATATGAATGAGGAACTCACAAATTTGATTGTGGATAATCAGAAGTTGATTTATTCTGTATGTAGTCGTTATCCGTATGAGAATCAAGAAGATTTGTTTCAAGTAGGAGCAATTGGCTTAATCAAGGCTTATAAAAATTTTAATCAGGATATGGGAGCAAAGTTTACAACTTATGCATTTCCTTATATTTTAGGAGAGGTTAGAAAATATACAAGGGAAAATCGGAGTGTGAAAATCAGTAGAGAAATTTTAAAGCTAAGTATGGAAATCGAAAGATATCAATTACTGTTTTATCAAGAGATGGAACGACCTGCAACAGTGACTGAACTTTCATTTCATTTTCAAAGACCAGAACAGGATATTATTCAGGCTATTTATTCTAAAAATAGTGTCCAAAGTATGGATGAACCGATTGTACAAGATGGAAAGGAAATGGCTTTACACGATGTAATTCCATCCAAACAAGGTCGTGAAATTGAAAGTTTATTAGACCTTCGAAATGCACTTACTAATTTAACGGAAGAAGAACAGCAATTAATTCAATATCGTTATTACAATGATTTAAGTCAAACTGAGATTGCTAGTATGTTAGATATGTCTCAAGTACAAGTGTCAAGAAAAGAACATAAAGTGTTAAAAAAATTGAACCATATGTTAAACTAGTATTAGATTGTGTGGTGATATTTGTTGTATTCTGATTATTATTTAAGTGATGAACATGCTGTTTTACGTTTAGCAAAAGAGTGGAGAGAACATAAAAAGATTATTATCGCATTAGATTTTGATAATACTGTATATGATTTTCATCATGAAGGACATACTTATGCAGACATTTTTGAATTATTAAGAGCGTGTAAAGAATATGGATGTTATATCGTTTTATTTGCTGCTCGTGGAGATAACGAAAATGAGTTCATGACAAATTACTTGAAAGAACATGGAATTGAAATTGATGGAATCAATGAGAATTTACCAGTGGTTCCATTTCAAACGAGAAAAATTTACTATAATATTCTATTAGATGATCGTGCTGGATTACTGAGTGCTTATTGTACTTTGAAAGAAGCACTAAGAATTGTAAGCAAAGATTCATAAAAATACAGAGGATTCTGTATTTTTTTTGTATTACTTCTAAAAAAATGGTTCATATTAAGCGTAGGAGGAATTATATGGAAAAAAGTAAATATCAAGATATTGTAACAAAACATACACCAAAAGAGAATCGTCTTTATAATGGTATGGTTGCTTTTATTACTGGTGGAATTATGGGTGTGATTGGACAGTTTTTAGTTTCACTTTATTCTAGTTGGCTTCACATTCCAACGACAGAAGCTGCACCATTTATGATTATTACATTAATTTTCTTTGGCTGTTTATTTACTGCATTAGGCTTTTTTGATAAGTGGGTTCAATTTGCAAAAGCAGGTTTAATTATTCCAATTACTGGATTTGCGCATGCAATGATGAGTGCCTCTTTAGAATATCGTAAGGAAGGATTAGTAACAGGAATTGGAGCAAATATGTTTAAACTTGCTGGCTCAGTGATTATTTTTGGAGTCGTTAGTGCTTATGTATTTGGATTAATTCGTGTACTAGTATTTGGAGGGTAATTATGGAGACATTTCAATATAAAAATGTATATTTAAACGAAGTAAGTACCATTGCTG
>JAGZRP010000173.1 GCA_018381595.1 Bacillota bacterium | reverse complement strand
TAAATTTGCAAACAATTGTGCTATCAATAATTTGGCAAATGAATTAGAAATACAACTTTTAAGTTCTTTTCTCTCTGTTAGAAAATGAATAAGATACTAAGCAACAAAGAGCTACTATACCAAATATTAAATAATTGCTCCTAATACTAAAGTTATCAGCAAAAATACCAGCTAGGAAATCAGCTAACATAAAACTAATCGAAATAAACAAATTATATACTGACCATGATACTGCTCTATTTTTTTCTATTGACATATTAAATTTATAATAAAAATGATTATTGTAGTTGGAATTAAGAACACGCATTAATAAAAGGATTATAATTTGGATGATTAGATTAGTTTGAAAAAACATGAGTATAGCTAATACTGGTAACATCAAGCTTACTTCAAACTTAATTTTTAGATAACTCCCCAAAGCCATAGATATATTAAACATAAATAGTATAATTCCCAGCATATCTAGTGAAAGTCCCTGTTCATTTAAGAATATCCCTGCATAAGAATTGCTAATCATAATTAGAGTTGAGAATGCTACTCCTAATATTATTAATAACCATGGAATATTTTGAATATTATCGAGGCTAAAAAATTTTTGTTTATTATTTTGTTCCTTTTTAATCTCGGGTAATCCTATTAAATATAATAAACTGAAAATTACAAATACAATGGATATAATAATAGGATAAATATAATTCCTATGCAATAAAGGTGGAGATATAATCGTAATAATAGCAATAAAAATATATTTTAATGTGTTGAGATTTTTCAAAAATGATTTATATACAACTTCGTCATCAATTATTTCAAAATTATAAGAAATAAGAACTCCTGAAGATAATGATTCTGACAATCCAAAAAATATCGCTGAAATATATATTATATTTGATTTTCCAAACAATAGGCCCCATAATGCTAAAATTAATAATAAATTTGAAATAGCCAAAATTTTCTTGTAACCAATCTTACTTGAAATATAACTTAAAGGAATATCAAAAACTGAGCCACATAGCTCAGTAATAACTGATAAAGTAGCTATTTCTGTGAACGAAAAACCTAAGTGCTTTAATAGTAAAATTCCTACAAAGTAGTACGGTAATCCAGATAGAAACATATTCATTCCGTATAAATTAAAAATCTTCTTACTCATAAGTTACAAACTGGGTCTCTAAAATATTTTGGACTCTTCTCCTTAATCAAGTTAACATAGCAGCCACCCTCGCAAATTTTTAACAATCCACAAGATAAACACTTAGAATTCTTCGTTCTAAAAGAACGAATCCCTCCATACAACGGATCATCATACCAAACATCTAACAAATCTTTTTCAAAGGCATTCTGCTTAGTTTGATTAACTCCTAAAAAAGCAATGCAAGGCAAGATATCCCCATTAGACATTATTTCCATCTTAGTATATTTTGCACGACATCCATAATACATTTCGCCAAACTCTGAAAATTCAATTGAATTATTTATCAACTCCGGATAAGCGGTGAAAAGATGACATCCCTCAGTAGCAAAATTTAAATTAGCTTCCCGTTGAGTTATATAATCTGTAACATACTCATTCAACCTTCTCAAATCAGCTAAATCGTATTTTTTCTTTATTTTCGTATATCCTGTTACCTCAGAATAATTAGCTACTGAAAATCTATCTATTTTATTCTCTATACAAAAATCAACCAATTCTATAATCTGCTCATAGCTTTGCTTTGTATACACTGCATTAATTCTACATTTTTTTCCAACCTCTTTAAAGTACTTCGCTAATTTAATTTGTCTATCAGGTCTCACCCCCATTAATTCAAAATTTAATTTAGGATCTAAAGTCTGCAAAGATAAAACCGGTGTAATATATTTAGATTTAGCTAGAATTTCCACTGTACTTTTCTTTATTAATTGGGCATTAGTTGTTATAGTAGTCTTTATCTTCAGTTCTTCACAAGCTATCAACAAATTATCAATATCAAAATATCTAGTCGGTTCCCCTCCTAAAATTGAAACACTTAACACTCCATTATCTTTTGCTTGGCGCAAAATTCTTTCCCAATCTTTAGCAGGTTTGGCATTTCTATCTTCACGATTTGCTAAAAAACAAAAACCACATTTTAAATCACAGTACATACTGGGGTATATTACTAGTTCAAGCGGAAAACTCAATATGTTATGTTTTTTTAATTTTGCTACATGCTTTCTCGCATTTTGAAGAGTCTCGTCAGGATTTTTCGATGATCCCTCAATATTATTATCAGAATAGATATTTAATAAGAGTACTCGCTCTAGTTTCCCTGCTTTTATTTCTTTCTTAAAAAAGGACGTAGCAATTTCAAAACCATGATTTTGAACCAAATAAAGAAAATAAGCTTCACTCTCATCTAACTCAATTCGGTCAAAAGTTACTTTATTTATCAAAATTCCACCAAACTTTTCTAGTCTAAATAAAAAATCTTCTGAAATTGTCATCATATTGAATACCTTTCTAAAAAAGCAGAGGAAAATATAGCCTCTGCTTAACTTATGGGATAAATTACTTTATCACTCCCAGCCGTCACCTTTTGCCATCACCTTCCAGCCGTCACCTTTTGCCATTGAACTAGACTCAAGGACTTTTTCAAGCTCTTTAGACATATTTGGTACTCCTTTCGAATATGATACTGTGATTATATTTCTTTTCAACACTTACAATAAAATATTCCCATATTTGCATTTTCTAACTACTAGCTAAAATTTTTTCTAAATGTCCTTCATAAGTCTTTGCTAAGTGATGACTTCCTGCTAATTTCATCGCTCCAACACACTTCTTCATTTCAATAATTGCTTTCACATTTCCATCCTCTTTATATTGATAAAGATTTTGTGCATACTTAAAGACTAAACGTTCATATACTTCTGTCTCAATAAAAAAGCATTGATTTAGCTGCTTTTCAAAATATAAAGCATCCATAAATTTTTCTCTTTCAACACATGTAATATATCCATTTAAAAGCATCGTTGAAATTAATCGTCTGTTATTTGGAATTTCTTTGTAAAAATCAGAACGCCTAAACATTTCTCTTGCTAAGACCATGAAAACATCATGATTTAATACATCTAAAGTATTCGAGAAAATCAATAACTCATAGTACCCCCAGTATTCTACACTAAAGAGATAATCTGTTAAATATGTCAAATCATCCTTTGTATAG
>JAGZRP010000172.1 GCA_018381595.1 Bacillota bacterium | reverse complement strand
CATCTTTAAACTGAGTTGTTGCTTCTAGAGTTCCTTTTTTTAATAATTTTCCTAATACATCAGGTTTCAAAGTCATTTCGATAAATTCATCATTTGTCGCATCATATCTTAATTCTCCCTTTTTATATAATACGCCATTATCGATATAATAAGTCGTTTTATCTATCTCATTTACAAATTTTTCTTGAAAACCATTACGACTTCCCTTTAGCACCCTTGTTTGTAATACCCCATTGAATTCCTGAAATTGTAAAGTAGTTTGAAATTCATAATTGGTTTGTCCTTCCAATTTTTCTACTTCATTTTTAGTCTCTTTTTCTACTTGTTTGAAAGGAACCCGCTTATCATTGGTAACACGTAATCCACCTGCGATTACAAAGAGAAAAACAAACCAGAAAGCAAGAAGCATGATAGAACGATAGCGTTTATCTTTCCAAGCTTCTTTTAATGTTCTCCAAAGAGAAAATTTTTCCTCTTTTTTCATTTGCTCTAACAATTCTTGTTTTTTTTCTTCCTCTGTTTTTAAAACATCTTCATTCGCTTTCATATACGTCTCCTAGCCTAAAACTTTTCCTAAAAAATCAGAGTGGCTCATAACACCATTTGCAAAACTTTTCGCATCCATTTTCATTTTTCCTTCTGGTTGAACAACTGTAAAGATAATTTCTCCATTACTTACCTTTACCCCAAATCCATTTTCATAAACACCTGTAATGGTGCCATCCATTAACTGTGGAAAGGCATGATTAGATTCAATACATTCCCAAACTTTTAAACGTTTTCCTTCCCACATACAATAAGCTCCTGGAAATGAGTTCAATCCTCTCACTTGATTATATACTTCTCTCATCGACTTGTGAAAATCAATTTTCTCATCTTCTTTTTTAATATTGAAACCATAAGTTGCTAAAGAGGAATCTTGGGGGATTCGTGGTGCAGTCCCATCTAAGATACTAGGTAGTGTTTCTAATAACAAATCTCTACCTAAAATACCTAATTTATCATGAAGAGAACTCGCTGTATCCGTATTTGTAATTTCAATCTCTCTTTGGGCAATCATATCACCTTCATCCATACCTTCACTCATATGCATAATGGTAATTCCCGTTTTGGTCATACCATTCATAATCGCGCGATGAATAGGCGCTCCTCCCCTTAATTTAGGAAGCAAAGAAGCATGAACATTAATACAACCATACTTTGGATATACCAATAATTCTCTTGGTAAAATTTGTCCATAAGCACATGTAATAATTAAATCAGGCTGTAAAGATAATACTTCTCCATAATCTTCACGCACTTTCTTTGGTTGAGCCACTAAAATGGTATGTTTCAATCCTACCTTTTTCACAGGAGTCGGAACAATTTCTTGTTTTCTTCCTACTGCTTTATCCGGTTGGGTTACAATTCCTCTTACTTTATAATGTTCAATTAACCCCTCTAAAATTGGAACACTGAATTCAGGTGTTCCCATAAAAACAATCTTAACATCTTCTTTCACATTTAAATTTTCGATATCCATATTATCACCATATTCATTTTAACATATTTTTTTCATTCTGGAAAAAATACTTTTACATTCGAATAGGATTCATATCCACTTCCAACTTACAACTCTTATTGGTTGCATACTGCTCGATTAAAAAGGAAAGCCTTTTTAATAGTTTATCTGTTTTTTTATACTTTAATATAATTTGAATCGTATATACTTGATTGATTTTAGGAATACTTGCAAAACTAGGCCCCAATATCATAACATCTTGTTCACTGGATAAAAACTTCTTTACTTTATCTGCTTCTTTTAACAATGCTTTCTCATCTTTTCCTTTTAATTGAATTAAAGTTAAATTAGAAAAAGGCGGATAATTTAGTTTTTTACGCAAGTTCATCTCTTGATTATAAAATCCAATATAATCATGCTTACTTGCAGAAAGAATACTATAGTGGTCTAATTGGAATCCTTGAATCACGACTTCTCCTTTGAGATTTCCTCTTCCTGCTCTTCCTGATACTTGATTCAATAATTGAAATGTTCTTTCCGCACTTCTAAAATCAGGAATATTTAAGGAATTATCTCCTTCTAGTACCCCAACCAATGTGACATTTTCAAAATCAAGACCTTTTGCGATCATTTGAGTACCAATTAAAATATCATATTTATGACTTTCAAAATCATGAATCATTTTTTCGTGGCTTCCTTTTCTAGACGTTGTATCAACGTCCATTCTAAGTACGCTTGCTCCCTCAAAAGTAGACTTCACAAGTTCTTCTAGTTTTTCAGTTCCCATACCAAATGTTTGAAATTCAGCCTCACCACAACTTGGACATTTTCTTAAAATCGGTTTGTTCATACCACAATAATGACACTGCATAGAATGCGTTTCTTTATGATAGATAAATGGGATATCACAATTTGGACACATATCTACATAACCACAATGTTTACATGTTACAACACGTGCATATCCACGTTTATTTAAAAGTAAAATCACTTGTTCTTTTTTTTCTAAACGCTCTTTGATTTTTTCGATGAGCAAACGAGATAAGACAGAATGCTTTGCTTTGATCTCGTCTTTCATATTAACAAATATAATCTCAGGAAAGGAATCATTCACACGATGGTTCATTTCTAATAACTGATATACCCCTAATTTAGCTCTTGTATAGCTTTCTAAAGACGGTGTTGCACTTCCAAGTATAATTGGGCATTGATAAGTCTTAGCACGTTTTAAAGCCATATCAATCGCATGATACTTAGGCATGTTTTCCTGTTTATATGTTGTAGAATGTTCTTCGTCTACAATGATCATGCCAAGATTCAAAAACGGAGCAAAAATCGCACTTCGCGCACCAATGACAATAGAAACCTCTTGTCTTTCAATTCTACGCCATTCATCATACTTTTCCCCGGCAGATAAGCGACTATGTAAAATTGCAACTTGCTCCCCAAAGCGATTTTGAAAACGCTCTACCATCTGTGGCGTTAAACTGATTTCAGGAACTAATACAATAGCTTCTTTTCCTCTTTTTACAACATCCTCTATTAGTTGCATATATACTTCCGTTTTCCCACTTCCAGTTACACCATGTAGTAAATAAGGAGAAAACTTACTTTTCGTTTTCAAAACCGTCTCGATTACGTCTCTCTGCTCATCCGTTAATAATACTTGATGCTCTGTTTTTTGAATTCCTTTTG
>JAGZRP010000171.1 GCA_018381595.1 Bacillota bacterium | reverse complement strand
CTCCTACCTAATAAGTTAACCTCTTCATTAGAATAGGAGACATAACATGAAACACTATCCAGACGAAACACGATAAAAAATTGTTCGACTGCACATTCAAGACGGATGAACATTAAAAAGCTTAGCTGCTGAATATGGCGTATCCCAAGCCTCAATCTCTAATTGGGTAAGACATTATCGCAAAGAATGCCAAACTAATAATAAAGAAAAATCACAGCTTGAACTCATGGAGGAGGTTCGTAAATTACGTCAAGAAAAGGCAGAGCTTGAAAAGGAAAATGATTTCTTAAAAAAAGCAGCGGCATTCTTTGCAAAGGAAATCGATTAGAGGCATATCGTTTTATTGATAACTATAAAGAAGATTTTGGTTTGCGTTGGTTGTTCTTGCATATGAATATTCATCCCAATGCTTATTATAATTATCTTAAAAAGACAAGGACTAACTATCATCGTCAAAAGAAAGCTATTCTTAATACTATTCGAGATATCTACCATGAGTGCAATGGAAAGAAGTAAATCAATTCTTCGAAACAGAAAGCATCAAACTTTCTGATATAGAGCCTTCGAAAGTTAGTTATAGGGAGGTACAAAGGAATCAAATCAATACCACTATTTATAATGAAAAAGGTAATATAAAGGATATTGATACTAGCATTATAAGAGATATGTACGATAAAAGCAAACCTACTTTAAAACAGGGAGCCTATATATCCGCTATAGCAGCTTCTCTAGAAGGGGGGTACTGCATTTATAACAGCAATAATTAAAAAAAGCGCTTAGGGAAAACTATTAGTGAGTTTACAAAAGACGATTGTCTTGAAATTTCTAAAGATAGTGGAATTGGAGCTATAAAAGGAAGTACTCGAGGCATTACGATATACGCCCTAACGAATTACACAGCTACTCCTGCAGCAGTAGCAAGTTCATTGTGCACTGCTTCATTTGGTATCGCTAAAGAAGCATACAAATTCCGTAAAAACTTAATCACAAAAGAAGAATTTTTACTAAATTCGCAAATATTATGTGTTGAAGTATCAGTTAGTGCATTATCCTCAATATTAGGACATGCTGTAATTCCAATACCTATTTTAGGATCCGTTATTGGAAATAATATAGGAACTTTCCTATATGAAATCGCTAAAGATAATCTCACAATGAAAGAGAAATTACTGATAGCAGATTATTTCAAAGAGATACAAGAATATAACTATTTTTTAGATAATTAATTTGAATTATATAATCATCAACTTCAGAGAGATTAAGAATTACTATAAACTTTTAGGGAAGGCATTTTCTCCTGACTATAATATCGCTTTTCAGGGATCTTATGAATTTTTAAATATGTTTTTTAAAAATACGTTAACCTCTCCTATTTTCTCTGCTTCAGGTAAATAGATAGAAACGGTTGTCGAATAAACAAAAGAAGGTACACTCACAATTGAAAGCAATTGACTAATAACTGCATAAATAGCCAACAATTCTACTCCTAATCTCGACATCAAGGCATCAAACACCATAATAAACAAAACACTCTCCAGAATTTCTTGACCAACCAAAGGAATACCAAATGTTATTAATTCAAATTTAGTTGTAGATGTAATGGATAAAGCCTTCAAAATCATTGGATAAACCATAAACAAGTAACTAAGCGATATGAAAGCTAAGGATACAATCGTTGATATGGCTGCTCCCTTAATTCCGATTTGTGGTACCAGTACATAATTTAACACAACATCTATTAATGAACTGATAAGTCCAACCCACATAATTGGTTTTGTTTTCTTTTGAACTCTTAATAAATTTGTCAGCGAAAAGTTTAATAATGTCAATCCGATATATGGAGACATGAAGACTAAATAAATGGTGGATAAGGACAATAGTTGCCCTTTAAATCCATAGAGCTGCTTCAAGATTACATTTCCAAAAATAATGACAAAAACCGCAAAGGCAACTCCGATAATTAAATCTAAGGTTAGATTTGATTTCAATAAATCATCAAACCTGTTAGTTTGCCGATTAGAGTACGCCTTAGAGCTTTTAATATTAAATGACAAACTGAATGCTCCTAAAAGTCCACCAAAAGCAAATAAGAGATTCTGAATAATGGAAATTCCTGACAGAGCAATTGAGGAATTGTTCACAGCAAAATGCAATGCTATCTGCCCAATAATTACTTGACCAATATTTGTTAAAACTAAGGGAAAGGCAAATTTGTTAATTTCTTTTGAATCTATCATTTTTCCTCTCTAAAAGGCTTCAAATGTAAGTAAAGATCAGATTTAACTAAATTTGCATAAATAATATGCAAAATAGGAGTTTCTTCTAAAAATGAAATAATTGCCTGCTTACAATCATTAGCAGATACCTCATAATCTTGCTGTAATAGTTCTACAATCTTGTCTAAAGAAAAATTTTTAGAAATGCAATAAAGTATTTCTGCTCCTATTTCATCAAATGAATAGTACTCTAATCAAGTAGATCGTATCCTATGTATTCATCTGCTACTTTATTTACAATGAAATCTCTCTTACCTCTTATCACAAAATGTTCTTTCATACGACTACTCCACCTCCTTTTTGTTCATAAAAGCAGGCTAAATCAGAGCCCAGTAACGTTCCATCTAATTCCAAGGCACTGCATCGACATCCCCCACCACACCATGGTAGGGGACATTCTGAACATTTCCCAGAAATATCATCAAATGTAATTGATCTTAGTTTATTAAATACAGCAGAATGGTGCCAAATTTCTCTAAACTTTTGTTCTTTAACATTTCCAGCAACTAATTCATCTATACCATTCATCAAGTCACACCCGTATACATCTCCTTTATGATTAATTGAACATGCTCTAACTCCAGCTTGACAAGATATTTCCCTTGGCTTATCAAAATTTATATCTACTTTTTGATGCCAAACATTTTCTAATAAATCTGATCTATTATAAAATGCAAGCGGAAAATAATGTGTCAAAAAAACATCACTTTCATTAGGAGGAACAATTTTAAATTTAACTTTGAACTCTCCTTTAGAAATCCGCTCTGTTAAATCAAGAAAAACAGGATACCATTGTTTTTTATCTGCTAAAATACTACCGTCATTAGCCCTACCAGTAGGACAAATAACCATAACTGACATATACTCAATACCAAGCATATCATTCAATCTTATACTCTAAAGAAAATATCTGCTAAATTTGCAA
>JAGZRP010000170.1 GCA_018381595.1 Bacillota bacterium | reverse complement strand
TTCTCTCGATTCGTTCCAGTCAACTCTGGACGATTTTCTAACAATTCAGAAATATTTCCGCTTGACTCCCCATAGCTGGTCTTGACAAAGACTCTTTACCCTTATGATTATCCAAGCCGATGCTCCTACCCCGAAAAATGAATACACTTCCCAAAGCCGACTGTTACATCCGCTTAAAAGTTTACCATATTGGAACTAAATATTCAGTTTTGATTTCGAATGTCCTTATGTACACCCAGAGAACAAATCTCGTCTTAAAATCATTAATCTACATGAATGAATCGCCTTCAGTGAGAGTAATTACAGTTAATATAAAGGCTGTAATAATTTTAGGTTGGTGTATGTCCTTTAGTGGAAACATAATTTAGACAAAAATAGTTATTCAAGATTATTTTCTAAAACACATGTACACACATCCTCTATGCTACATCCTTGTAAATCTGCTGTAGACAATATCAACTTAATTACCTTTGCTAACTCATCTTTTTCTTCCAAAGTAATCTTGACCATTGGTAGTAAAAATATTTTTTCAATATCATTCATATTACTTGTATATTCATAAAATTGTGCCAACGAGATATTTCTAATCATATAAGATGATCCTGTGCAACCAATCTGTATGTCATTTATATAATATATCGTATCCCCAGGATGAAATTCAACACAAAATTCATCTCCATTAGACAGCTTAATCGCAACAGCTTTAGGTGTATCAACATAACCATCATTTTCATCAAAAACACCATCATAATAGCTCGTCAAATTATCAATCCAATCTTTATCTAAGATACACTTTTCTTGAATCAGTTCAGTCAAGGAACATTCTTTAGAATTATCTATTTAAATAGGACCACCTAATGTTAATCCATCTGTTTCTAACAATGGCTGACATATAGCCTTACAAATATTACGTGATGTTCCACCTGCAATAATTGTATATCTGTCTCCTTTGTTATTCATTATTGTTTGCCCTGCATGCCCTTTGCCTTACCGGATGTCACCGGCTCGATCAGTCCGCCATAGGTCTGTGCTTCCCGTTTTTAACAGTATAACAACATCATAAATATTTTTTTACAGTCTGTATGATTTGATCATTTTTATAACGCTTTGCAATATCAAGTATCGTATAATTTTTCACATATTCATTCGTATATACAGCAACAAGATGCCGATGCTTCGTCATGAGCTCTTCTACTAATTCCCTACTTCCTATTTTTATCGCAAACAATAATGGGTTACTTTTCATTTCATCACCATCTGTAATAATTCCATGTCTTAATAATTGCAAAGCAATTCTGGTATTATTCATCTTTAATGCTGTTAGTAATTCTAGCCCGTCAAAAGAATTTATATCTATTTTTTCTTCAATCAGCCATTCTGCTATCTCGTTATCTTTTAACTGAATTGCATAATTTAAAAGTGAACCTTTTTTTGTGACTATATTGATCGCCTTATTCTCCAATACAAATTCTTTAAAATAATTATGATCTTGTTGAATAAGCAGACATGCTGTTTCTATATTTTCTATTACCTGCTTATTTTCTCCCCAAAAATTATGTTCTGTATAAGCTCTAATAAAATCCTTATATTCTTCCGAGGCATATTCCGGACAGTCCATAACAGCATCTATGAATTCCTTGGGTGGGAAATACAACCCATCCAAAATATCCAGCACAATAATATTTGGTGCAGCATATCTGATGTTATTTTTTATATCTATAATACGAATCTCCCCAAATCCTGTAACACACTTCCCCCCTTCTTTCGCATCCAAATATCTAAATTTTCCATTCAAATCTTTATTTACGGGATATTGGCAAAACACTTTCAACTTCTCAATAAATTCTTTCCCATAATCTTCTTGTTTACTGCTTTTATGATTATTCTTCCACCCTATGTTATATGCATTCTCAAAATGCTGAAAACAATACTTTGTCATATCAGTATTCACCTCTAGCCCCCCCCCTTACCTGAGAATCCCAAATTTCACTCTTCTTACCAAAACCTTTTTTGAACCATGCGTCAGGCAGCTTATTCGCAATCCCGCCAACCGCCTTGCCTATCACAACACCTGTCACAAAATCCACTGCCATCTGCCCCGGGTCAAAGATGTACGCAAGCTTTTCTTCCAGCGTCATGTCCCCGTGACCACATCATAGCAGATGAAATTCTTTCTATCAACGGTGCATCTCCCACTGACCGCATAATAGCGCCCGTCAAAGCAGATCCCGCAGGAGAGAACCTCCCCGAGCTCCTTTTTCTCCCCCTCCGGCAGCCCCATGTAAAACCGCGGGTAATAATACCCCGTGGTCAAAAGACCTTCCGGCTGAGTGTTACAAGCGCCGCAAGTAAGCGGCGCTGTATTTGGCGTGGAGCGAAGAATTTGACCTTTACCTCATACAGTTTGATGGCATCTGAATCTACTTTCCTAACACGCATAATAAATTTAATTAATAGTTTTCTTTAAAAAATCCATATTATCCTCAATGATATACTCATCATTCAGTTTATTCTTTAGAAGATTGATTACCAAAAGCAATTCTCCGAAAAAATTTTCTCTCTTTTCAGCCTCTTTAAATCCAATATATTTGAATTCTTTTCCATCATCCAAATACAAACTATCATATATTTTTTGAATATTTAAAAATTTAGGGTCTATATCACTATCTCCTATTAAATATGGTGGCAAATCATTCTCTATCCATTCATTATTTTCACCATAAATCCACACAGGGAAGCATCCATATTCAAATTTGATTTTTATTACTTTCATACACGTTCCTCTCTACTTTGGATTAGCACCAACTATAAATCCATTATTACCTACTGTAATAGCAACTTTATGAATTTCTCCGTTATATGTAAATTCATATATAGGTCTTCCAGTACCTCTTCCCTGATATCCAACGATTTTTCCATTTTCTAGTGCATTCATTACATAATCAGGAATTTGCTCTTGCGTTATTCCTTTATTTAGAAAATCGTCAGCATGCTCAGTAATAATGTGATTTAATCCCGCAGTATCTGTTCCATTTTCTAACCACACTAATTTCCCATCCGCAGTCTTTGTTATTGCATTCGGTACTCTGTACCATTCTTTAACATTACCGCGTTTTTGACCAGTTTTATATCTGAAATACCGCCTTTTGAGATTAGTTTTCGACAGTCATTGGATAGTTCTCTATTATCCCCTCTTCTACTTCTGTATTAGTCTATGTTTGATAGTTATATT
>JAGZRP010000169.1 GCA_018381595.1 Bacillota bacterium | reverse complement strand
CTGAGCTGCCTTATGATGTAGTTGAACAGGTTAATATCAATATCAAGTATGATGGTTATATCGTGCGTCAGATTAAACAGGTAGAGCATTATAAAAAACTGGAAAATAAAAAAATAGCAGAAGATTTTGATTATGATGAAGTACCAAGCCTCCGTATTGAAGCCAGACAGAAGTTGAAACTTTACAGACCGTTATCAATTGGCCAGGCATCGAGAATTTCAGGAGTCTCCCCGGCAGACATTTCGGTGCTTTTGGTTTATATGGAGCAGATGAAATATCATAAAGGAAATATAAAATGACATATAATTTAGAAAAATTTTTAAAAGGTCTGGAAGAACTTCAGATTGAATTAAGCGATAATCAGATACAGCAGTTTATCAGATATTATGAGATGCTGGTGGAAAAAAATAAAGTTATGAATCTGACTGCAATCACAGAATTTGATGAAGTCATTGAAAAACATTTTCTGGACAGTCTCTCCCTGATCAAAGTGTATGATCTCAAAAAAGAAGTTTCAGTGATGGACATGGGAACCGGCGCCGGATTTCCTGGGATTCCTTTGAAAATCGCATTTCCAAATCTGAGGATGACACTTGCTGATTCTCTGAATAAAAGAATATTATTTTTACAGGAAGTGATAGAGGAACTTGGATTAAAAGAGATTGAAGCACTTCACGCGAGAGCAGAGGAGCTTGGAAAAAATAATGAATATCGTGAAAAGTTTGATCTGGTTGTCTCAAGGGCAGTCGCAAATCTTTCTTCCTTAGAAGAGTATTGTGTTCCTTTTGTAAAAATAGGTGGAAACTTTATTTCTTACAAATCCGGTGAAATTGAAGAGGAAGTTGCTAATGCAAAAAATGCAACATTTTTGCTTGGAGGAAAAATGAAAGAAGTCTATAAATTTGATCTGTATGAGCAGAAAAGATCGTTTGTCGTGATCGATAAGGTGAAGGGAACGCCGAAAACTTATCCGAGAAAAGCTGGAACACCGACAAAGACACCGTTGTAAAAATAATAGTTACTGAGTGATGTAATAATTGGGTGATAAAATAAATCACCATATACACAAACTCCTGTCTTTTTTATGATGCAATAACATGCTTAAATGTAAAAAATTTTTACATTCTATTATAAAACGTGTTTTTAATGCATCATTTGGAGAACAGGAGTTTTTTCTTTTTATTATTAAATTCTAAAATAATCCTACTTTAAAAACATATCAATTGTTTCCACAACTTTATCGGCAACTTCCAACTGAGGATATTTTTTACAGTTGGATAAGTATACGATTTCATTTCTGGAGTTTGTCTTTTTATAAGAATCTGCAATTGCGATTGCATCTTTCATGTTTCGACTCTCAATCACATAAATTGGAGTTTCTAATTTTTTCAGCGCATGTTCGATACTGTTCTTTGTGTAATTTGCTTCCATGCTTGCCATTAAATATTTACCATGACTGAAATTCATGTGTGCTGCCTCATAATATGCGTCGATCAATTTGGAAGAAACCAGCTGTGGCCTTGCATAATATTCCTCACGGAAATCCTTGGTGATGTTGGTATTGCTCACTTTTATATTGTAAAGGAAGGTTCCAATCACAGGGAGTTCCAATAAAGTTTTTTTCACAGATGCATATTTATCGGTTGTAATATGAAGCTCTTTCAAAGAGGTCGGATTGATCGCAATAATAGAATTTGCAAGATCTTTATTCATATTGCAAGCCAATGTTACAAAGGAGATTGATTCATTTGATGCAATAATATCTGTTTTTTCTCCAATTACATTTTGGATAAAATCCGTCACAAGCTGAACATATAAATAATTGGTGTAAGTTAAGTACGGTTTTGCAGAGCGTCCACATCCAAGTAAGTCCAGTGTGTAGACAGTATGTTTCTTTTCCAGTTTTCGAATCACTTTGCACCATTCATAAGAAGAGCTGACCGGATTCAGATCGTGAATCAGCAATAACGGACTGCCTGATCCGCGTTTCGTATAATAAATCTGTCCGTTTTTCCAATCGTAAAAATTGCCGTTCTCTGCTTTCAAAATATTCTTGATATCAGCTGTCATATTAATAAATCTGTTAACAAAATGGATTGTTCCAGCGGCAAGAGCTGTCAGCAGAAAAAAATGTTTGATATTCTTTTTCATAGAAACCTCCTTATTTATTTTATGATCATTAAAAAATGCATTTCATATAATTGAAAAATCGTTTCACCATTTCATAATCATAAATCTTTATTTAATAATATTATATCCGCTTTTTATAACATATACAAATTAATTTTTGAAAAAATCATTCATTTCTTTTTAGTATTTTGAAAATTATAATTTATTTGTGATAATAAAATAACTATAATTGTAGTATAATTGTTTTTGAAATAATGATATGGTATAATGTGCGTATGCAATGAGCAGTGCCATAGACAGAGAAAATAGTTTGTGACTGCTTGCAGGCAAAAAACTATTTTATTTGTCTATGATAGGGCGAATGCCCGACAGCCAGGATAGTAGCATTATTGATGATTACTCAAAAGTAAAGGAACAAGTGATTATGGTCATAGAATATTTACAGCAAATAAAAGATTCTTATTTTGAACAAAAACATGGATTAGAAAAACAGTTAAATTTATTGGAAATTCAATTAAAAGAAAATATTGGAATGATAAAAATGTTGGAGGAAACAAATGATTCGTGCTATGAACTATTTACACCTAGAAATGTTAATTCAAAGAATAAAGCTAAAATTAATGAACTGATGGAAGAACAGAAAACTATCAATGAGTCTATAGAGAATTTGAAAAATTCTATCAAAGAATATTCTAGTAAGATCGAACAATTAGATCAGATAGTGGAAGAAGAAAACCGAGAAATTGAAATTGTTCAGGAATATACGGAGGCAATGACACAACAGAATATAGTAAGTGACGATGAAAAGAAATCATCGGAAGATAATTTACTTGATGGTATCAAGAACGTTTTAAACCGGGTGGAGTTATGCAGCCGGTTGATTGATATTGATCCAGTTCGATGCAGATTGGAATTAAGTTCTGTTATGAAAATTCTTACTGATCTGATTGAAGAAAAAGATGAATCGGATTTTTAAAATATTTATTTCTAAAAGAGACACTTTTCCAAATTAAAATAAATTTATAGATCTATTAGGTAGAAAATTATATATAAAGGAAAAACACATATGAGTAATAAAATATATAAGAGTAAGATGAAAGATGAAAATAGATTACTTGGAAAATTTG
>JAGZRP010000168.1 GCA_018381595.1 Bacillota bacterium | reverse complement strand
ATCAAAAAATTAACAGAACAGGAAGTTGTAGAAATTTCACTTATTGAAAATATCCAGCGTGAAAACTTAAATCCAATTGAAGAGGCAATTGCATATAAAAGACTTTTAACAGAATTCAATTTAAAACAGGATGAAGTAGCGGAACGTGTATCTAAAAGCAGAACAGCAGTAACAAATTCAATGCGTTTGCTGAAATTAAATGAAAAAGTTCAACAGATGGTTATTGATGATATGATTTCTACCGGCCATGCCAGAGCACTGCTAGGTCTTAATGATCTGGAAAAACAATACACGGTAGCTCAGCAGATATTCGACGAAAAGCTAAGCGTTCGTGAAACAGAAAAATTAGTAAAAAAAATCCAGCAGGAAAAAAATCAGAAAGATACAGAAAAGAATAAAAAAATAGATCCGAAATTAGAAGCAATCTGCCATGACCTGGAAGAGAAGATGAAAGGAATTCTAGGAACAAAGGTTGCTATTAATCAGAAAGATAACAAAAAAGGAAAAATCGAAATCGAATATTATTCCATGGATGAACTGGATCGCATTATGGATTTATTCAGAACTATAGAAAAATAATAGAGTATTTTTATAAAAATCGATTCAATAAAAATAAGTTCGTTATATGAAACAGCAGAAGGAGAAAAAATGATTTCACAGTATTTAGGATTTGATTCAGATTATATTATCATTGGACTAGCAGCACTGGTTTTCATACTTATTATTTTAATGATTATAAATGTAGTTCAAATGAGTAAATTGAAAAAGAGCTATAAGATTTTTATGAAAGGAAAAAATGCAAAAAACTTAGAGGATACACTTATTAAAAGGTTAAATCAGGTGGATGATCTGATAAATGCAAATTCCGCAAACGAAAAAAATATAAAAACCTTATTCCAGAACATGCAGAGAACATATCAGAAAATGGGACTTGTAAAATATGATGCATTTAATGAGATGGGTGGCAAGCTGAGTTTTTCTCTGGCAATGCTTGATGTGAAAAATAATGGATTTATCATTAATGCAATGCACACAAGAGAGGGCTGTTATACTTATATTAAAGAAATCATTGATGGAAATTCAGTGATTGTTTTATCTGGTGAAGAGCAGGAAGCATTAAACAACGCAATGGGGGAAAATAACATTGCAAAATAGAAAGACATATTATATAATAAAGTCCGTCTTGTAAATAGTAAAATTGGTTTACATAATTTTAAAAAATCGGAAAGGAGGATAGTAGTATGCACAAATTTTTAAGAGCAGTCGGTTTTTCAAAAATCACAAAAGAAGAGCTGAATGATATTTTTCAAAAAATAATAGAGAGACCAATGCTGCAGAAAGTGGCAGAGGATTCCGAAGGTAATGAGTTTGCAGAACTCTCTATCGAGTTTGGTGATTTCTTTGGACTGTCTTTGAGAGGAACATTTAATGAGAATGATTCTTTTGAGATGAGCTACTACTATCCTTATTTTTGTGGTAATAAAATTTCAACGACGGAACAGATTGATATTGAAAAACATGCGGAAAAAGAGTCTTATGCAGGAATCTGTGATGAGGTAAGACTTGGCGTTACATTGATTTTTTATTTACAGAATGTGGCGGATTATCTGGCTGTGAAAAATAATAAATTTTACATGAGTCAGGCAAATGGAACAGTGCTTGCTGCGCTTTCCACAGAAGGAAAAATTTTACTTCCAATTAACAAAGATGAACATAAGCAGAAGTTGACAGAACAGACTATGAATGAAAGAAATGGATTGATCGCTGCAGCCAGAAAGGGAGATGAAGATGCTATCGAGAATCTGACTTTGGAAGATATCGACACTTATTCCCTTCTTTCAAGACGTGTACAGCATGAAGACATTTTGAGTATTGTGGATTCTTACTTTATGCCTTATGGAATTGAAAGTGATCAGTATTCCATTCTTGGTGAAATCATGGATTGCAGGCTATTGCAAAATTCGTATACAGAAGAAAATGTTTATGCGATAGATATCAAATGTAATGATGTAGAATTTCCAATCTGCATCAATCAGAAAGATCTGATCGGTGAACCAGCAGTTGGAAGAAGATTCAAAGGAAACATCTGGTTACAGGGAAGTATTAATTACAGAGATTAGTGATTTTTACAAAATCACTAATCTGATGAAAGAAAAAGATTGAACTTCTCTGATAGTTGGAATATAATAAACAAGTATCTGTTCTCATAGTTAAATGGATATAACAAGTGCCTCCTAAGCACTAGTTGTGGGTTCGATTCCCGCTGGGAACACTTCAGAATTTTAAAAGAGTCCGTTCAGATTAGATAAATCAATCTATTCTGGACGGGCTTTTTACGTGAATTGAAGAAATGTGATAAGGAGAACCTCTTCGCAGAGATTCTCCTTGATTTTAAACGGCAGGTTTTGTAGGTCTTACTGTAAGCTGTAAACCGAGATGCTGAAAAATATTAAGCAGTGTTCCGAGATTCGGGGTTGTTTTGCAGGATTCGATCCGTGCTACGGATGATTGTGGAATACCACACATAGCAGCAAGCTCTCTCTGGCTAAGTCCAAGAGAAGTACGCTGTTCCACCATGGCACTTACGATGGAGGAAATATTTTCAACTTCATCGATGTCTTTTCCAATTTCAGGATCAACGGTTCTTACATGTTCCTTATAGTCATTCCAGGTTTTCATAATCATTCAGCCTCCTTTCGGGTAAGGTAATCATCACGTTCAGCCTTTGCCCGTTCAATTTCGCACTTGGGAGTTTTTGAGTTTTCTTGCGGAATTGATGCAAAAGCACAAAGGTATCATTTTTGAAATAAAAATATAAAACACGGTTATTGCCTGGGCGAAGCTCCCAGATATCATCATCAAGGTGTTTTGTGATATTTTCATTAAGCCGTGTACCATTATCTTCGAGGAGCTGGATGTACAAACTTATCTGCTTGTATTGAATACGGGCATCTTTGTTTGTAGCTGCTTTGACTCGAAGAGATTCAAGAAATTCCCAAAGCTCTGATCTGCCATTGGAATCTTCGTAAAATTCAATGTTGTACATTAGTATATGTTCTCCAAGTGGAAATATTTATTCTATATACATGATAGCATTTATGCTCTCAAAAAGCAAATAAAAAATGAAAGAAGGAAACAAAATTTGAGTGAAAAAAATATAAAATTAATTTATGTGTAGCTCAACATAAACTAATTTTTTATGAGTTTTAGAATATGTTGAGTTGTTATCGTTTTTTGCTTGTTTCATAGTTTTTTGGATTC
>JAGZRP010000167.1 GCA_018381595.1 Bacillota bacterium | reverse complement strand
TAAACATCCTAAATAAAATTGTTGATCAAAAAGTAATTTGGATTTTCTGTAAAATTCTATTACAATTGATTTCGTTTCGTTTGGGTGTTCTTGACAATAGTCTTGTACTGATAATTTTGTAGTTAATCCAAATTTTCCTTGTAAAAATAATTCAAATTCTGGAATTGTACTTTGTTCAGGAAATAGACCGGTTTTTATTTTTTTATCATGTAAGGCTAATTTTTTAAGGTCCATGTCATAAAAATTTCCTTTACTCCACTTCTGATTAGAATCATATACTTTTTGAAATCTTTTTTGATTATCATATTTTTTCAATGCTTCTAATGCTGCATCATAGTATTTACCACTTCTTGTTTTAATTTCTTCAATCAATTGAGGAACTGCTTCCTCTAATTGAAAATCCCCTAATATTTTAATGACCCAAATATAATATGAACCAATCCAATATTTTTTATGGTCTCTTTGTATACAATTATAATACTTTAAATATTCTTCTTTATATTTTATATCTCGTGTTATATACAACAAATCAGCTATAATGTTACATATATTATTTTCTTCCCTTTCTATACTAGAATATTTTTTGTATTCATTCATGAAAAAATCAAACAAATCGCTATTTTCTCTACTACATAAGCACATTATAAAAAAGTCTTTATCACATAAATTTTGTGTTTTTGAATAGTATTCTAGTATCAATTTTCTTGTTTCTTTCGGATGTTGCTGACAGTAATATTGCATATCAATGTCTCTTGTAATACGATATCCAATTTTTCTAAGTTGTCTTCGAAATTTTGGTATGATGCTTCCTTTAGAATACCATATGAAAAATTCCTCAATGATTGTATCAATTGCCAAAGCCTTATAAAAACGTTCATTTCGTTCTGCATCTGTTTTTGATTTCAAAATTACACCTTCTTATAATGATTGTATAATTCTTCTGTCTCTTTGTCAAAAATTGTATATTACTTTACCGATCCTTTTATTAATTTGAAAAAGAAAAACCGTTATCAAAACGGTTTTAAATTCAGATGGTGCCTAAGGCCGGACTTGAACCGGCATGAGGTTTAACCCTCGCAGGATTTTAAGTCCTGTGCGTCTACCTATTCCGCCACTCAGGCATGGCACTTAATCACTGAACACTTAAAAGTATACAATAATTTTTAATTCTTGACAAGTATTTTTTCTTATCTTTTTCATTTTTTGTAAAAATTAATATGGTTTCTTTCTATTATACTTCTTATCATACGTGGTATAATAGATTTGGTGATGAAATAATGAAAGATTCTATCAAAGACTTTATTGCTACTTTTCTAGCAATTATATTATGTTTTTTAGCTGTTGGATTTATTTGTATAAAAGAAGCAGAGCAAGCTTTTGATAAAAAAACGATTCAAACCGTTGTGAAAAATACGGACTTAACATCAGATGTAAAAGAACGTGAAGAAACAAGTCAAATCAAAAATGCATTTGGAGAAGTTTACACGGCTGCGGAGCAATATCATATTCCAAGTGAATTCGTAGACGATGTTCTAAATGATGAGATTACAAAAGATTTTTTTGGGCGTGTTGCAGCAAATGTAACGGAATCTGTTATTACAGGAGAAAATAAGGAAATTGTAAGTCAACAAGAATTCAATGAATTAATTAAAAATAATATGGACCATTTTGTAGAAAAAAGTAAATTAGAGTTATCTCAAGAACAAAAGGATAAATTTGTATCACTTGCTACCAATCATTCTGAAACAATTTTAAATTTACTTCCTACAACAGAATCTTTAAAAACACATATAAATACAGAGACATTAGATATGATACAATTGACATCCAATGGAACATTAAAAATAATAATTCTAATGGGTATCATTGTTTGTATAATCGGGATTGTATTTACAAAGTGGAAGAATAGAGATTTCCTTTCTTATTTGGCAACTCCACTTTTATTCGCTAGTATTATTTTAATCTTAATTTCTCAAATGATTCCTACCCTTGTTACTATGTTGATTCCTGCAAATAATGATTTATTATATTTATTTATTGATCAACTCGCACTCCATATGAAAGATAATATCTTGATTTTCGGAGGAATCATAGGTATTAGTTCTATTCTTATTTATATTTTAATATTTGTTTTAAAAAAAGTCATAAAAAAGAAGGATTTCGCATAATCCTTTTTCTTTACATATTTTTAATATTTTCTCATAAGTTTTAATGAGGTGAATAGGATGAAAAATGCCATTTTCTTTTATTACAACTTAAATCCTATTACCATTACAAAAAGGGATAAACGATATGAATTTCAATTACAAAATGCATGGTATGTATTAACACCTTGTACAAGACCTCAAGAAGAACTTGATAAATTATATAATTTATCCATCGTTCTTTATGAAAGAGGAATCCCTGTTCATCAAATTGTATTAAACAAGGATAATCAATTAGTCACATTCATCAATCAAACCCCTTATATTCTATTCCATATCTATGTTCCAAAAGACACTAATATTGTACTAAACGATATCTTGAATTTTCAAAAATACACCACTACTGTCTCTTTGGATAACTTACCAGTTGCAGATTGGTATCATTTATGGACACAAAAAATTGATTACCTAGAGTATCAGGTCAGTGAATTTGGGAAAAAATATCCAATGATTCGTGAAAGCTTTAGTTATTATGTTGGAATTGCTGAAAATTGTATTAGCTTGGTGGGAATGATTCCAGACATTCAGAAAAATACCTTATCTCATCGTAGATTAGGGGTACAATCCACACTATTTGACTTATACAATCCTTTAAATTTAGTTGTAGACTCAAAAGTAAGAGATATTTGTGAATTTATCAAAGATAGTTTTTTTCATGGAATCCATGCCATTGAACAAATTAACTTTTATTTTTCTACTCAAGCACTTGATAAACAAGAAGCAAAGTTATTTTTTATTCGTATGTTATTTCCAAGCTATTATTTTGATAAGTATGAACAAATTATAGAAAAAGACCATGATGAAAAAGAGTTATTACCTTTTATTCATCATACAAAAGAATTTGAATACTTTATCTCAATTATTTATCAGCATCTAGTACAGTATGCAGAACTTCCAGAAATTTATTGGATAAAAAAATAATTAATCACTCAGATTAATTACTTGTTCTACTGTAGGAACTTCTTCTTGAATTGCAGCTTCAATTCCATCTTTTAATGTATAATCTAACATCATACAATTGGCACAAGCTCCTGCCATCTTAATATATACAATATGATCTTCATATTTTACAAACTCAACATCCCCACCATCACTG
>JAGZRP010000166.1 GCA_018381595.1 Bacillota bacterium | reverse complement strand
TTGTTTTATTAACATTTGTTGGATATGCATTGATTGGCTTTGTGGATGATTATTTAATTATTAAAAGGCATAATAATAAAGGATTAACAGAAAAACAGAAATTATTGATGCAACTTTTAATTTCCCTTGTATTCTTTTATCTCTTTATGATTTCTGGGAATGAGCCTTTACTTTGGATTCATACATTACATATTAAAATTGATATTGGTTGGCTATATGGATTATTTATTTTATTTGTTTTACTTGCAAGTAGTAATGCAGTCAATCTAACAGATGGCTTAGATGGACTTGCTGGTGGACTTTCTGCCATTGCTTATTTAACTTTTGGTATTATTGCATTTGGGACAGGTTGGTTAGAAGGTTATGAAACAATTGGTATTTTCTGTTTCCTACTATTTGGTTCAATTTTAGGATTCTTAATATTTAATGTATCTCCAGCCAAAGTTTTTATGGGAGATACTGGAAGCTTATGTTTAGGAGCAACCTTAGGAGCAATTGCAATTCTAACGCGTCATGAATTACTTTTAGTATTAATTGGAATTGTATTTGTCATGGAAACCATCAGCTGCATTTTACAAAGATATTATTATAAATTAACACATAAACGATTATTTCCCATGGCTCCTATTCATCATACATTTGAAAAAAAAGGTTGGAATGAACGAGACATTGTAAAACTATTTTGGATTATTGGACTCGTTGGTTCCATGTTAGCACTTGCATTTGGAGTGTGGTTATGAAAAAGAAACACTTGGACTATGGGTTATTTATAGGTGCATTATTCATCTCTAGTTTTGGACTTTTGATGATATATTCCGCTTCTTATGTATGGGCAGAGTATAAATTTCATGATGCGTTCAAATTTGTAAAAAATCAAGGTATCTTTTTTATCTTAGGAATCTTTATGATGTTGTTTATTAGTAAAATAGATATTACAAAATACAAACGTCATATTAAGACATTATTATTTATTTGTTTTTTACTTTTAATTGGAGTATTAATTCCTGGTATTGGAACAGTAAGAAACGGAAGTCGAAGTTGGTTTGGAATCGGTTCTTTTGGAATACAACCAAGTGAATTTACGAAATTAGCACTTATTTTATTTACCGCAAATTATTTAGAAAAGAATGAGAAAATCATGAAGAACTTTAAAAAGGGTGTATTGCCTATTTTAGGATTGACTCTCTTTATTTTCTTTTTAATTATGCTGCAACCTGATTTTGGAACTGGTATGATTTTAGTGATGTCTATTATGGGATTATTATTTGTTGGGGGAGTCGATTTTGGCTTTTTCTTGAAACTTGCAGGTTTTGGAGTAGCAGGAATTGTTGGACTTATCTTAATGGCTCCCTATAGACTCGCTCGTATTCTATCTTTTCTTGACCCTTGGAAAGATCCCTTGGGAAGTGGCTTTCAAATGATTCAATCTTTATATGCGATTGGACCAGGAGGATTATTTGGATATGGATTTTTAAATTCAAGACAAAAACATTTTTATCTACCAGAACCCCAAACAGATTTTATCTTTTCCATTATTAGTGAAGAATTTGGATTTGTGGGAATCTTAATTGTCGCTAGTTTATTTTTATTTATTATCTATAAAGGGTTTCAAATTGCTAGAAATAGTAATGACTTATTTCAAAAATATGTTGCTTTTGGAATTACATTCCAAGTGGCATTCCAAGCCATTTTAAATCTGATGGTTGTTGTAGGTTTAATTCCCGTAACCGGAGTCACACTTCCTTTCCTTTCTTATGGAGGAAGTAGTTTATTAATTACCCTGTGTGGAATTGGTATTTTACTCAGTATTAGTAGAAACCAATCCAAATAAAACTCACGTCAGTGGGTTTTATTTTGTACATAAAAAAAAGAATGTCATTGTTTGTCATAGATTCATTTCTAATTTTTATTGATATGAAATTTTAAAACGTGTATGATAAAAATAGAGAAAAGTAGGGGATAAAGATGAAGAAAAAACAAATAATCATTTTAATCATCATTCTAATTGTAGGCATTCTTGGATATCTGTATATCACAAAAGAAAAAGACACGAAGATAGATATCCCCAAAAAAGAAAATATAGAAACACCAACTCCAACCGCATCTAAAAAAACAGAAGAAGTAATTGATGATAATGGATATGGAAAAGAAATCAAAGGTCCTACTTATATCAAAGGAATCTTAATTGTAAATAAAACATATTCACTACCAGCAGATTTTGCAAGTGGCAATGATCCTGAAGCATTAGAAGCATTACATCAATTACAAAAAGATGCAGAAAAAGCTGGACATTCCATTCCCTTAATATCTGGTTATCGTTCCCATGAAAGACAAATTGAACTTTACAATCGATATGTTGCAAGAGATGGAAAAGACGCAGCAGACACTTATTCCGCACGTCCCGGACATTCAGAACATGAAACTGGTCTTACGTTTGACATTGGTTCTGTGGATGATAATTATGGAGAAACAAATGCTGGCATTTGGCTCGCATCCCATTGCCATGAATATGGATTCATTTTAAGATATCCGAAAGGAAAAGAGAAAATCACAAAATATCAATACGAACCATGGCATGTTAGGTATGTTGGAAAACAAGCAGCAACAGAAATATATAGCAAAAATTTAACTCTAGAAGAATATTTGGGAATTGCATAAATGCAATTCTTTTTTTAAATAAACAAATGTTTGGATTCTTATGTTATAATAATTTTAGGAAAGGTGTGATAGCATGTTTGCTCCAATCTATATCAAAACAGAATATAGTTTACTAGAAAGTATGATTCGAATTCCAGAATTGATAACATACGCAAAAGAAAATCATATCAAAGCACTCGCCATTACAGATAACAATTTATCAGGTGTGATGGAATTTTATAAAGCTTGTCAAAACGAACAAATCAAACCAATGATTGGATTAGAAGTTATGTTCGAAAAAGAGCCTGTTTTACTATATGCGAAAAATGAAACTGGCTATCACAATCTTTTAAAACTATCCACCATTCAATCAGAACGAGAGGTTACATTGGATGAATTAGAAACTTATCGGGAAGAATTAGTTTGTATTCTACCTTATGATTCTAGATTATTAGAAACAACACTCAATAAAATATATGAAATCATTTATTTGGGTTATACAACAAGAGAACAAAGAGAATCTTTAGATACTGAAAAAAAATTATATGTTTGTCATGCCCTTGCACTAAAAAAAGAAGACACAAACTATCTGTATGGCATTCAGGGTTTGCTTAAAACCAAAGATGGTCAGCAACTCAATCTGGATAATATTGGAACGACTCCGCTGGCAGAAAAGGTGAAAACC
>JAGZRP010000165.1 GCA_018381595.1 Bacillota bacterium | reverse complement strand
TATAAAAGTTAAAATAAGATTACCAAAATTGTTGCAGATAAGTGGTTACACTTTGTATCAATTTAGGTAATCTTTTTTGATATAATTCTTTCCTATAAAGGAGTGAATTATATTGAATACAGCAGTTATTAAAATAAATAGTTTAGATCAGGCTCTAATGTTAAGCAGAGCCTATAAGGAAGGAGAAATCAAATTGAATGTTTCTAAACTTGCAAGAGAATTAAATTGCAGTAGGAAAACCCTAAGCAGAAGGCTTAATGGTATTGCACCTAAAAAAACAAGAAACAGAAAAAGATATCTAGATGATTATAAACATCTTATATACAAATATCTTTGTGATGAACAAAGAAATTTTGACTATATTGATCATATCTACTATTTCATGAAACGTGAACATGGCATTACTTGTACTCGTTCAACATTTTTCAGATATATTAAGGATAATGAAGAGCTCAGTAAAAAATTTAAAAACAACAAAACAAATTCTTTTGTCGAACGTTTCGAAACCGCTCCTGGTCAACAGGCTCAGTTCGATATGAAAGAAAAAGTTAAACTTACAGATAAAAATGGTACTCAAACAGTAGTATATATTCCTACTCTCACTTTATCCTGGTCAAGATATAATTATAGGCAGGTAATATTAAAGCCTACAACTGATAATTTATTAATATTCTTGGCTCAGACATTTGAAGAAATAGGCGGTGTTCCTAAAGAACTGGTTATTGATAATCTTAAAGCATTTGTAGAAAAACCTCGTCAGTCGGCTAAAGATAAAGCTTTATTAAACAGTAAATTTGAAGAATTTTGCAAAGATTATGGAATAACACCTATGCCATGTATGCCGTATAGACCAGAAACCAAAGGTAAAACTGAAACACAGAATAAAATAATAGATCAGCTTAAAAATTATAATGGTCATTATAGCGGATTACCTGATATACATGACAAACTGGAAAAAATCAACAGCGAAGATAATGAACGCCCGTCACAGGCAACAAGACTTCCCAGAAACTTCCTTTTGGAAAAAGAAAAAGGTGATCTACTTCCATTACCTAGCAAGGAAATTAGAAGTAAATATCACCTTAAATTAAATGAAGTCTATGTTACAAATGAATCGCTATTCCAATATAAATACAATAAATATTCCCTACCACAAGAATATATTGGAAAACGTGTTGGATTAGCGGTTCAAAACAAAGAACTTCTCGTATATTATAACGGAAAAATTATTGAAAAACATCCTATTACTAATAATAAATTTAATATAAAAGAAGAACATAAGCTTTATTATAAAAAAACAGATAAACAAGCGATTAAAGAAAGTAATCAGATAATATTAAAAGAACTGGAGAATATAATTTATGACAATGACTAATGATGTACTGGAACAACTGAATTATTTGAAATTAAAATCAGCATATTCGTATTTAAATTCATTAGTAATGAATAATGAAATAGCTGAAAAAGAATTACATGTAATGCATAAAATATTAAACAAGGAAGTAATAGCTAAAGAAGAAAATAACAGACTTTATAATGTAAAAGTAGCAGCATTTCCTTTTTTAAGAAAAGTTGACGATTATGATTTTAATTTTCAGCCAGGCATAAAAGAAGAAAAAATAAGATCGATTATTGAATCAGATTTCTATGAAAACGCTACAAATATTGTGTTTGTAGGTAACCCTGGTACCGGGAAAACACATTTAGCAATAGCAATTGCATATACAGTAGCCATTAGACGAAATAGCGTATATTTTATTAAATTTAATAAATTAATCAATATACTGAGACAGGCACATAATGAAGGAACTTTAGAAAGAAAATTAAGACTATTTTATAAGTATAAACTACTAGTCATTGATGAAGTTGGATTTAATGAAATATCACCACTAGAAGCCAAATTATTTTTTCAGTTGATTGACTTAAGATATACTAAACGTTCTACTATTTTTACAAGCAATATTTCATTTGATAAATGGCCACAGATATTAGGTAATGATGAAATGATAACTAAAGCCATATTAGATAGAATTCTTCATTACTCGTATTTATTTAATATTAATGGTCCATCTTATCGAATCAAAGATAAACTTAATCCTAAAAAAATTGAGAACACTTAATTGCAACAAATTGGTCAAATTATCTTGACTTTTATATTGTCTAACTGATCTTGTTTTTTTAGATAGTATCCCCCTGTTTTTGGAGCGCCTTTGAATTCAATTAAATGGTTGTGTATTTTGATTCTTTTGGATATGATATTGCTGTTAATTTTAGGATACTTTAGTGTTAATATATTCACTAATTCTTTCATTTTTATACCGGGATTATTTCCAATAGCCTGAATTATATCCGCATCTCTTGGTTCAGTAAGTTTAATTACAATATCACTGATCCAGTTATCTAATCTATTATTTACTTCGCCATTTACTCCGCCATTTACTTCGCCATTTACTTTATCCTGATGGTTAAATGCTTTAAAATTTATATTTGGTAAAGTTATTTTAAAAAATGTCAAGCTTGTTCTTATTTCGGGAACTAGGTTTACTCTTTTATATTCATTGAATACTCTAGTTAAACCAGAAGCATAATTCTCAATATAACCAAGTTTAAATAGTAACTTTACTAGCTTTTCATTTCTGAAACTCTGCAATCCATTTAAAGCATCTTCTAAAGTGAGACCATCATAGAAACCGCCTGGGGATAGTATTTCGCACCTATCATTAAAAAATTCTATCTTTATATTTGATTTTCTAGAGTAATCTCTATGGCAATAGCAATTTAAAATGCACTCACGAGCAGCTCTTTTGTTATAAGATAGTATCTCTTGTCTCATAGGTGAACCATCGATAATTACTCTTACTTCATTACATAGATCAAAATATTCTAAAACTTTATCAATTTGAATGATGATTGAACCATCATATTCTTTTTTGATCTAAAAATGTCTCTATCCATTCCTTGATATACTGCCATTTTTGTATCAATATTGTATTGATCGCTTATCCAGAAAGCAAGATTTGTAAATAATCCAGTTTCTTTATCTATAAATCCAGATGTATTCAAGTTGAACTGTGAGAAATCTAAATCTTTTTCTTCGAATTTTCTCTCTAGAGCCTTAAATGAAAGATCTTGCTCCTTTGAAACTAAAGATTCAAATGTTATATTGTCTCTTTCTCTGAGCATTCTTGATATCTCTTCTTGTGATGCTTGGGATTTGTTCTTGCCGTAACGAATATATACACCACTTGGTGTTAAACCTTTAGATTTTAAATAATAAGGTTTTTTATTCCCAGGATTGATTTTTATTGTAAGGACTCGATCCTCATTGTA
>JAGZRP010000164.1 GCA_018381595.1 Bacillota bacterium | reverse complement strand
TTATCATACCGTTCCAAAAAACCATTAGCAACAAGTCGTTTCACGGCCTGCCGAACTGCATTTTCAGACAATCCCTGAATTGTCAAGTCATTCAAAAAAATAGGTTCATTATATCCATAATTTTCCATCAGATAAGTTTTTAACATTTTCTCACCTCTTTTTAAGAGAGTACCATATTTATATATATTATGTCAATATCCGTGTCGTTTTGTTATAAAATTACGATTATCCATATGTTCTGAATCATATTTGTTATTAATTTCCATATCCCCCTATGTCCTAATTAGTGGCCAGTAATAATAATCCTCATAAATATCAAACGCAGTAATGATATCCATTATTTTTGTAATAACAACCTCTAAAGTTGATCCATGCTGTTGAATCTTTTGTATGAATTCTTCTTGTTCCATATGCCGTTATTAATTCTTCCAGACTTTTATGATATTCTTCTTGCTCACCAAAAACTTCATTCAGTTTACAGATCGTATTTTCCAATTCTGAAAAAAAATTTATTTTCTTTTTTTAACGTTGCAGTGTCTTATTTCTTGACCACTTTTCTTCCAAGAGTTTTTCTTCATATGCCCTTTCAATCGTATCTACCCGATGCAATTTAGCCTCAATGAATTCCGGGTAAATATCAAATGTAACAGGCATTTATTCCACATAAATGCCATTCTCTCCAACATGTATGATTCCATCATACTGCGAAAGGCTTTCTTCTCTTGTATCATGTGTAATGACTAAAACGGTTTTTCCTTCAAACTCTTTTCCTGTAAACAGATAATGTTCTACTGCCGATTTCATTTTTGCATCCATTGCAGAAAACGGCTCATCGAGAAGTATCACCTCTGCATTTTTTGCTGCCATACGCAAAAATGCGACTGCCTGTTTTTCCCCTCCACTAAAACGCTGACATTCTTTTTCTTTTCTGTTGAATATCCCTTCAAACAATTCCGGCCAGATACTCTTTCCTACGCTGTCGATCCCATCCATTGGATAAGAATGAAAAACGGTTATATTATCTACGATCCCCGCTCTGTAAATATGTTCGTTCTGATCCGTATAGGATATCAATTCAGAAATGTCATAGTTTCTGATATCTTCTCCATCTAATCTGATAACGCCGGAACTGTTTTTTTCATACCCCATAATAAGTTTGAACAAGGTTGATTTTCCTGCTCCGCTGTGTCCGACAACAGCATACTTCATGCCTTTTTTTATTGTTAAATTTATATTTTCCAATGCAAAACTTTTCCTTTTGAATGTCACATTTTCGAATATTATATCTGAATTTAATTTTTTCTTTCGTGGCAGGACTGTGACATGCGTATCCTGCGTATAAGCTAATACTTTTTTCTTCACGTCCTTCATGGACTGTATTGCCGTGAAATTATAGAGGACAGTGTCAATTGGTTCGATGAAAGAAGATACATAACTAAGCGTGGCAACTCCGACTCCCACTGTGATCTCATGCTTATAAAAAAGAACTGCCACCACTGCAAATGTAAATATTTTCACGAATTTAGTCGTTAATTCACTCACGCCTAATACCATGCTCTTCTTTTTCCCATACTGATACCGCTTTTCTGCTGTTTCATTTAAAACGTGTTCATGCTTATCAAGTATTTTTCCTACCGTCATCTGATTAATAACACGAAAACCTTCCAATAAATCCGTAATCTCTGTAACGTACTCCGCCATCTGTTCCTGATATGTACTTCTTGCGTCAGTCAGCGATTTTCCTATCATTCTCGGTATCAGGATCGCAAATATCGAAGTCAGAATTATCACCAGCGCAATTCTCCAGTCAACTCCGAAAAACAGCACGACACCATACACAATTATCATGTTTACGCAGCGTATGATACTGATAACCGGCTCCAGATAATCCTGCTCTAACGCTGTAATATCATTTCCCTGTAAGGAAACATATTCGCCAATAGAATGCTTATAGAACTTTGAAGATTCCATATGAAACAAAGAATACAAAAAATCTCTTTTCAGTAAATTTTCGAATTTTATTCCGCCTTTAAATGCATACAACACACAAAAATACTGTGATAAAGTATAAAAGACCAGTAATGCACCATACGCCAATATCACCATCACGATCTTTTTGAGAGGGCTTTGCAGCCCATAATCAAACAGCCATTGTTGAAGCAATGGTGAAAAAGCCAGACAGATAACGCCTGCCAAATCCCATAAAATCTGGGCGATAATATATTTTTTTGTTTTATATATATACGTGTTCAATGTTCCTTATAAACCCCCGCTCTGATCTCTGCCTTTTCACATGCCATCGATGATGCTCCGTACTCACTTCCATTTTCCAGAAAAGCTGTTCCTGGACATCGCATACAGAAATTACTAATATTACAATCAATACATTTTTTCAAATCTTTCCATCGCATTTCTTGTAATCGGGCTAAATCTTTTGAGTGCTTCCATATATTTTCAATTTTGTCCTCATGTATATTTCCAAGTTTATATAAAAATTTTTCACATGGGTATACATTGCCATTACAATCTATAAATAAAAAATTTCTTATTTGATCACATGCAAACTCGTTCAAATCATGACTCGTTATATTAAATCCTCTCATTCGATCCAAATTTAAACACTCCATTTCAAATTGAGCCTTTGTAATTCGCAAATCAACTGGCGTTTTATCCCCATCAGATTTTATAAAGATATCGTGATCAATTCTATATCCAATCTTATTTTTTTCACAAAATTGCTCTATCTCTTTCCAATCATTAAGGTTTACATTCATAATAATGGTCTTTATTTCTACTGGAATATTATATTTTTTTAACAACTCTAAATTAGCCAAGACCTTCTTTAGCGCACCTTTTTTTTGAACTATAAAATCATGTATCTCCTCATTTAACGAAAAAACCGTACATGAAATTTTCGCTATATAAAGTTCTTGCAATTTTTTAATTATATCTTCATTTAACAGCGAAATATTGGTAAGCAAAATCACACGAAATCCTAGCTCCCTTGCTTCACTTATTATATCTAAAATATCTGAACGAGTAAATATTTCACCACCCGTTAAGGTAATTTCAAAAGTTCCCATTTTTCGTAATTGTGCAAAAATATCTGAAATATTTTCCCTTGTCATACCATAATTATCATAAGCTGGCAAATAGCAATGACGACATCGCCAATTACAATTTGTTGTCACCTCAATTTGTGCACTAAATAAATTCTTATTATCTATAGACAACTTTACCACTTTATTCTCAATTTCCACTTCTAACACCTCGCATTGTACCTTAATCATGAGAAAAGAGCAAGACAACTTATGCCTTGCCCTCTTTTCATTACTTTCTGTGTGTACTTC
>JAGZRP010000163.1 GCA_018381595.1 Bacillota bacterium | reverse complement strand
AAGAAAATTCAAAGATATTTACAACGAATCAGACAGTAAATATCTGGGTGAAAGATAAAGCAGGAAATATTATAAAACAAACAATATTAATTAGTAAGATAGATACACTTGCACCAAGTAATGTTATTTTGACCAAAGGAAGTGTGACATCATCCAGTATTACAGTAACGGCTTCAGCTACTCAATCTAATATGGGAATCAGAGGATATCAGTTCTCAATCGATGGAGGTGCATATTCAACGGAGCAAACATCAGTTTCTAAAACGTTTACAGGACTTGCAAAGAATACAAGTCATACATTTAAAGTAAAAGTAATTGGAAAGAATGGAAAGAGTACAGAAAGCAGTGTAATTACAGTATCAACAAATAATATAACAACACCAACATATTCAGTGAATTCAAGTGCGGACACATGGGCACAAAGTAAGACGGTAACGATAACATATCCAGGGACCAAAACAAGTAACTTAGTTTATGAGTATTCAAAAGATGGAGGAACAACCTGGACGAATGTAACATCCTCTTCAACAACCGTAACATTCACATCAAATGGAAGTGTGATCGCAAGAATTCGTGATACAGGAAATAGCAATAATACAGTAACAGGAAGTACATTGACAGTAACAAAGATAGATACAACAAAACCAAGTATTACAGGTACAAAAGACATTACTTTAGCAAAAGGGCAAAGTTATAATTTATTAACAGGAGTAACAGCAACCGATTCAGAATCGGGAGTGAAAAGTTTAACAACGAGCATTACGAATACAACATCTCTTGCCGTAGGAACATATACCATAACATATACTGCTATTGATAATGCATCTAATCAATTGACTAAAACTTCTACATTACAAATAGTAGAATCAACTTATAATTATGGATATACAGGAACCTATAAAACCTTTATTGTTCCATATGATGGAACTTATCGGTTTGAATTATGGGGAGCAGCAGGCGGTGGCGCGAGTGGTGGACATGGTGCTTATACGAAAGGAAAGATAATCCTTACAAAAGGGGAAACACTTTATATTTATGTTGGGCAACATCGTGAACACCAAGATGTTCAAGCAGCGTACAATGGAGGAGGTTCTTCCCAACCAGAAAAAGGAATAGATGGTTATGAAAATAGATATAATTCTGGAGGTGGAGCAACAGATATTCGATTGGTTTCAGGTGCTTGGGATAATTTTAATAGTTTAAAATCTAGAATTATGGTAGCCTCTGGTGGTGGCGGTGGATTTTATCGCCCAGGGCAAACAATACTCGGAGGAGCCGGTGGAAATTTAACTGGGGCTTCAGGAATAAAATCAACAGGAGAAGGCTCAGAAAAAGTAACTGTTGCAACAGGTGGAACTCAAACATCAGGGGGAAAAGGCGGAATTGGAGAACATACAAGTGGAGATGCTGGAAGTTTTGGAAAAGGAGCATCTGTTCCATCCACTAAAAAATTCCTCGCTGGAGGAGGAGGCGGATACTACGGAGGGGGGTCTTCTGGAGTGAGTACACAAATCGCATCTACTGGAGGAGGAGGCTCTAGCTTTATTTCAGGTTTTACTGGTTGTAATGCTATCGCATCTAATTCAACAGAAACAAATATTATTCATACAGGTCAGCCAAATCACTACTCAGGAAAAGTATTTGAAGGAATACTGATGTACAATGGGTCACAAGAAATGCCAAACCCAAGAGGTAGTGGAACAATCATTGGAAATGGAAATCATGGGTATGCAAGAGTAACCATACTTTCTATTCAAAATTAAGAATGAGAAATCATTCTTTTTTGATTGTGAAGAAAGTATTTATTTGATATAATAAACCAAGGTGATGAGCATGAAACAACAAAATATTCGAAACTTTTCAATTATCGCTCATATTGATCATGGAAAAAGTACTCTAGCTGATAGAATTTTAGAATTGACAGGTGCAATTAGTAAAAGAGAGTCAAAAGATCAACTTTTGGATAATATGGATATTGAACGTGAACGAGGGATTACCATCAAATTAAATGCAGTAGAACTTCCTTATACTTATAAAGGGGAAGAATATATCCTTCACTTAATTGACACACCAGGTCACGTAGACTTCAGTTATGAAGTAAGTCGTAGTCTAGCTGCTTGTGAAGGTGCTATTTTAGTCGTAGATGCAGCACAGGGAATTGAGGCGCAAACACTAGCCAATCTTTATTTAGCCCTTGATAATGATTTGACAATTATTCCGGTGATTAATAAAATTGATTTACCAAATGCCAATCCAGAAAAAGTAAAACAGGAATTAATTGATACTCTTGGGTTTCAAGAAGATGAGATTGTTTTAGCAAGTGCGAAAAACGGCATTGGAATTCAAGAATTAGTAGAAACTGTGATTGAAAAAGTACCAGCTCCAACTGGAGATATTAATAAGCCGTTAAAAGCATTAATTTTTGATAGTTATTATGATGCTTATTTAGGAGTAGTTGCACTGATTCGTGTGATGGATGGAAAAGTACGTGTTGGGGATGAAGTATTCATGAAACAAGCAGGAAGTGTCAATCCTGTTGTAGAATTAGGAGTATCTACACCTCATAAAAAGAATGTTCAAGAATTACAAGCGGGACAAGTAGGCTTTTTAACAGGTAGTATTAAAGATATTACTGATGTAAAAGTTGGAGATACGATTACGTTAAAAGCAAGACCATGTGAAGGAGAAGTAATTGGATATAAGCCAATGAAACCAATGGTATTTTGCGGACTCTATCCCATTGAATCAAATAAATATGAAGCTTTAAGAGAAGCTTTAGAAAAATTAAAATTAAATGATGCTTCTTTAGAATTTGTTCCTGAAACCAGTAAAGCATTAGGTTTTGGATTTCGTTGTGGCTTTCTAGGATTACTTCATATGGATATTATTGAAGAGAGAATTGAGCGTGAGTTCAAAATCGATTTGATCGCAACGAGTCCTTCTGTTGTTTATGATGTAGAATTAACAGATAAGACACATATGATGGTGGATAGCCCTTCTAAAATGCCAGATAGAGCTAAAATTAAAGATATCAAAGAACCATATATTCGTACCAATATTTTTGTTCCAAGTGAATATATTGGAGCTATTATGGAGCTTTGCCAAAATAAACGTGGTGATTATATTTCTATGGAGTATTTAGATCCAACAAGAGTAAATATTCACTACGAAATTCCACTTTCTGAAATTGTTTATGATTTCTTTGATAAGCTAAAATCAAGTACCAAAGGGTATGCTTCCTTTGATTATGATTTGATTGGCTATAAAAGTAGTGATTTAGTGAAAATGGATATTTTATTAAATGGTGATGCAGTTGATGCTCTTTCAACGATTGTTCATAAAGATTTTGCGTATAGTCGAGGAAAGATTATTTGTGAAAAATTA
>JAGZRP010000162.1 GCA_018381595.1 Bacillota bacterium | reverse complement strand
TTTTTATACACTAATAACCCACCAGGACAGTTCATTGGTTTAATTGCAAATTCTTTCTCATCAATGATAGATGTATACATATTGTCTTGATAGTTTGCCCAGTGTCCTGATACTTCCCACAAATCACGGTTTAACATGATTGGAGTCTTAATAAACTGATATCCTTCTTTTGTGTGTTCTTCATACCAAAAGTCTTCTAATGTTTTTCTTAAAATCATACCATTTGGTAACCAAAATGGGAACCCAGGGCCATATTCACTAAACATAAATAGTCCAAGTTCTTTTCCGATTTTCTTATGATCTCTTTGTTTTGCTTCTTCTAAAAATTGCAAGTGTTCTTCTAATGCTTCTGGAGTTTCAAAACATACTCCATAAACACGTTGTAACATTTTATTCTTAGAATCTCCCTTATAATAAGCACCACTTACTTTTAATAATTTAAAATTCTTTAATTTTTTTGTTGTTTCAACATGTGGTCCTCTACATAAATCCATAAATTCATCTTGTTTATATGCAGTAATGATACTACCTGGTTCCATATTTTCAATCAAATCAATTTTATATGGATCATCATGAAACATCTCTTCAGCTTCTTCTTTTGTTAATTCAATTCTTGTAATTCGTTTATCACTTTTTACAATCTTTTTCATTTCTTTTGAAATTTTTTCTAAGTCTGCTTCTGTTAATTTTTCATCTCCAAGATCCATGTCATAATAAAACCCTTCATCAATCACAGGTCCTACCCAAAATTTTGCATTTGGATATAATCTCTTCACGGCATGGGCAAGTAAATGTGCACAGCTATGGTTTAATACACTTAATTTTTCATCTGATTTTATTTGGTTCATTTTATTTCCTTCTTTCTTCTTTTTTCTGATTTCTTTTTTCCGACTTGAAAGTCTTCTGTATGAGCCTCAATATAATCCATCAATGCGATATCCTTTTGGATCATATTATAATCCATATTTTTATAATACAAATATTTCTTCTCCATAAGTTGGTTAAAATAACTCATAAAGTTTTTTTTAGGGCAACTGAATGTGCCATATTCTTCTATGACTCCAGAAGTTTTTAAATAAGGAATATTTCTATTGTAGAAATATTCTGTCATTGTTATGTTAAGAAACAATGACAACTTCTGGCTTAATTTTCCTTTTTTACAATATTTTATAGTAGTAGGAACATTCTTCATCAATTGTTTAGAAAGTGTGATGGTATCATACGAATCTTTTAAGATATCTCCCCATTTTCCGGTTTTCTCAGCTGATTTTAATTTTTCTTCATAGAGATTTTGTTTTACTAAAACATTGGTCAAATATATTTCTGGAACTTTTTTCTTCAATTGAAATTGTTTATCAAAATAAAATTTATGAGCTACAGCAGAATAGGCATTTCCCTCTTGAAATGTACTTTCCGAACAATGGTGTTTCTCTAAAAAATCATCATAGAGTAACTTTAAGAACTTTTTCTCTTCTAAATTTCGATAATGTAACAAAGCACCATGTTCCCCTTTTGTAACATCAATGATATAAATAATAAGTTCATATCCATCTTCTGTTGGTTTTACCTGAAAAGCATCTTCTTTTCTCCAAATTCCATTTTGTTTAAAGTCTAAAGTAATTGCCTCTTCTATTGTTGTTCTATCTTGATAGCTTTTACTTTTTGCATCCAATAAATCATAAAGTAATTGTTCTATTCTAGCAATTTCTTTTTTTAATTCACGTTCCAATACGAAATCTTGGTCTAACGCAATGAGTAACTTGCGGATTTCATTGTCAATCATCATTCTACTATTTGGAACTTTTTTAATAACTTTTTGATATTGAACAAATAGTTTCTCTACTTTTTTATGAGTAGATACTGTACACGCACTATTTTGTAATACTTCTTTTATGCTTGGTGAAATGGTTTCGTAATTTCTTTCATAATTTCTTGCTGATAAATAGTCAAATATATTTTGCAAATAAGAAATAACCTCTTCCCAAATTGCACTCGAAGGTAAGTCTAATTTTAAGATGTCGTAAGTATACATTTGAAGTGCTAATAGCTGTTTTTGCATATCATTATTAAAACCTGCGACTAATAGTCTCTCAAAGAATATATCAACTCTTTTAAAATAGACATATTCAATTGGAAAGGAATATTGTTGAATTACCCTTGCATTCTGTAATAACCATTCTTTTGTTTCTCGTATTAACACCTTTTCTTCTTGTGATAACTCCATGAAAAAACGCTCCCCCAAATGAAAAGGAGCGTATAAACGCGGTACCATCCTACCTTATTACTTAATTTGGATAACGGACCAGATTGCCGGAAATCTCTTTCGAGTTCTACTCCTAGGTAGTAACTAATTCTTTTTATAACAGGCTTTCACCATCCCTGCTCGCTTCTTATAAGTTTTTAGAAAAAGTCGTGTCCTAATCAAAGTATTTCATAAATTCATCATATATCAATTTTAAAACTTTGTCAATCATCCAAGCATTAAACTCACTAATAATGTAATAACACCAAGAAGAATTCCAAAAAATGTTCCTTTTTCCTTGCGGTGTTCAAATACATGAGGTAGTAATTCAAATAGAACAATATAAATAATCATTCCGGTTGTAATACTAAGTAATATTCCTAGTAAAAAGTCTGTAATCCATGTATTTAAAAGCATCATAATCAAACCACCTATGAAAGTAGAGATTGATATAATAGAAATCATAAATAACGTTTTCTTTTGATTTTTACTGGATGTATAGAATGTTGATGTAATTACCATTCCCATTGGAATATTATGTAATCCAACCCCAAGACATACCAGTAAGCCTAATGTCGTAGAAGATAAAACACTTGTATAAATTGCCATTCCTTCAATGATATTATGAAGCACCAAAGCAACACTGGAAACAATCCCAATATGTGTTAAATGGTTCTCATCGACTTGTTTTTTCTCGTCTTCATGATGATCAGGAACAAAAATATCTAAGAATTTTAAAATACAAATTCCAACGACAATAAAAAATATCATATAACACCAAGTAATTAATGGTTCTTGTCCGTTACTTAAATGCTCATAACTTTCTGGAAGTAATTCCAAAAGTGCTAACGCACTCATGACTCCAAAAGCAATACTAATTGAAAAATTCATAATACGATGATTATTTTTTGTCTTAATTACAATGAAATAACCAATTAAAATAAACAACCCAACAACAAACGTCGCAAGTAATGCATAAGCAGTATTCATAATTCATCCCTCTTCTTCGTAAAATACATTTTAGCATATTTTTTTATTGAATACAATCACAAATCATAACCACGCCTAAAAGACGTGGTTTGAACTAGCCCTATAAGGGCATAATATTAGCCAACACCTAAAAGGTGCTGGCTTTCTCTTTGTTCAAGC
>JAGZRP010000161.1 GCA_018381595.1 Bacillota bacterium | reverse complement strand
AGGAATTAGTTATACATATGCTAAGGGAACCTCATTGTATTATGGATTAGCAGGATTGGGTTTGGCAAATGCTTGGCTTTATTATTATTTTAAAGAAACTTCATTTCTTAAAACGAGTATTAAGATTTGCGAACATATTTTTGATTTTTCTATTAAACAAAATACAAAAACTATATTGATAGACCCGATGTCCGAAGAAATTGATTATACATATTCAAAAGGAATGTTGGGGCAGTTGTACTTTATTAATGAGTTGCTAAATATAATTAAGGAATAACATAATGAAAAAATATATACTAAAATATAAACTGCTAAATCTTATACATATAATATTAATAGGATTTAGTTCTGCATTTTTAGTTGGAGCATCAGTCACACTCTCAATCATGTTAAATAAATTGGTTGAAAGTGATTTTAAAGGCTTCCTCATATGGTTAGGCATTGAATTTGGAGTTTATTTGTTATTTTTGGCAGATACATACTTAATTAGAGTAAATCAGACTAAATTAATTCAAAAAATGACTCTTTCTCTCAGAGATGATTATATTAACAGTCTAACTAGAAAATCGTTTAGTGAATTTAAAAATAAGACTGTTGGAGAACACTTGTCAATTTTAAATAACGATATAAAAATTATCGAAGAAAGCGGATTTGAAAGTTTTTATTCATTAGTTTCAACAGTTTTCACAACTTTTTTTTCAATTATTGCTCTGTTTAGTTATGATTATAGAATAGTGCTTTTATCTATACTACTTACTTTGATCCTAACTTACCTTCCACGAAGTTTTGCCCATAAGATGGAAAAAGCTATGAAAAGATTTTCTATAGGTAATGAAACATTTATTTCATCACTAACAGATCAATTACTGGGATATGATACGCTATATTATTCAAATAAAAAAGAGATGTTATCAATTAAATGTGGAGAGGTAATAAAAAAATTTATTTTTGAAAAAATAGTATTTATTAAAACTAGTAGCTTAATTGAAATAATAATGAGTTTATTTTCAATTATTTCTCAAATGTTAGTACTACTTTTAACAGGTTATCTTATCATTTTAAAACAAGTTTCAATTGGTTCAATATCATCAGTCGGACAAATTTCCGGAAATATATTTAACTCATTAACTACGTTTAATCAATTACAGGTATCAATATCATCAGTAAATATTATATTTGAAAAATTTGGAGCTTTTGAGAAGAGTTCCCATTATAGATATATTGATAAAGATATTGAAGAAATCAAGTTAACTAATGTCGGGTATTCCTTCAAAGATAAGGAAATTTTCAAAAATATAAATTGTAGTTTTGAAAAAGGAAAAAATTATGCCATAGTTGGAGAGTCAGGTAGTGGAAAATCAACTTTAATAAATATAATTTTAGGAAATAATAAGCAATATAGTGGAAGTGTAAAATACAATGATGTAGAGATATCTGATATTGAAGAATCTCAATTGTTTAAAAGCGTTTCATATATAGGAAATATTACTCATATTTATCATGATTCTCTTAGAAATAATTTAACACTTTGGGATAATAAAATAAATGAATCAGAAATTATCAATATCCTTAAACAAGTTAATTTAATAGATTTAATTCCACGATTAGATGATGAAGTAAGTATGTCTTTTTTATCAGAAGGGCAAAAGCAAAGATTAGGTATTGCACGTGCCTATCTTACTAAAACTAACGTAATAATAATGGATGAATCTATGGCAAATTTAGATAGAGATAACGCTTTTCTAATTGAGAACCAGCTATTAAACGATCCTACAAGGATGTACATTACTGTCTCTCATCACTTACAGGAAAAACTACTAGATAGATTTCATAGTATTATTACACTTTAAATTGAGAATTCAATGTTACTATACACAACAAAAATTAATTTATACAAAAATAATATTTATCAAAAGTTTGGAAATTATTTCGGGGACAAATGATGGGACATTTCCTCTTTAGACAAGTAAGAAAGCCTTTATTTAAAGGCTTTTTTATGTATAGTATGATGCCCCCTACATGAATTTGTATGAATTTTTCATATTGAAAATAATCAAAAATGTTGAAATATAAGTTATTTTTAGAAGATACTTGGAGCATTTTTAAATATAATTATTTCAAAATGGGGCAAAAGTGGGGCAAAAACGAATGACTCATAAAGGTTTCCAACTTGCTTTGAAAACCAGGCTTGAAAAAGGCTCGTAAAGCATCGAAATTTAGTAAACGTTAAAACTGATTTACACTTATTGAAAGCATTTCGTATCCAAAATACGGGATTCTTTTTCCATAAAATCAAGAGAGGTTGGGCAAAAACTACAAGTTTACCCTTCTGATTAAAATTTTAATAACCAAAAATAGCTTGGAATCAACGTTTATAATGACGCAATTCTAAGCTATTTTTTATTTTTAAGGTTTCTTGCCTAATCTCTTTATCATTTGGCTAACCTACTCCGATAACGATAATACCTTCAAGTATTACAAACAACAAACTAAACAATGCTTTTTTATTCATGGTAAATACCTCTTTTCGTTTTCTTATATGATATAATATTTTTAATATTTGTGAAGAAATTTCCCTTATAAGCAATTTAGGAGGTGACTAGAATGAAATATGGAAAAATTTTTAAAAAATTTAGAGAATCTCGAGGTTTATCTTTAAAAAATGTTGCAAAATCAGGTCTTTCAAGTTCCCATCTCTCAAGATTTGAAAATGATGAGGCTGATTTAACCATCAGCAATTTTTTTAGCGTTAGATGCAATACATATGCCTATCGAAGAATTTGTTTACGCTGTACGTGATTTCCGCAGAGATGACTTTAATGAACTTTTAGAAAAGATTCGGTATTTAGTATCAAATCGTGATATAGACGGAATGAAAAAGCTATTAATTAGCCAAATGGAAAAGAAGGATAAAAAGGAACCTTTCGCTTCATTTAACACAATTTTGATTAAAATAAGATTACAGGATTTATCAGGAGAAACTTATGTAACAGACCAAGAGATTGTTACTATCAGTGATTACTTGTTTTCTGCGGAATACTGGGGTTATTATGAATTGCTACTGTTTATGAATACAATAGACGCTTTAAATCATAACACAATGATGATTTTAGCCAAAGAAATGTGTCATCGTTTGGATTTTTATAGAGATATTCCAAATAATAGACGTTTATTGGCAACTATGTTGCTCAATGCTTATATCACCTGTATTGAACGCAATGAATGGATGGACGCTCTTTATTTTGAAAAACAGCTAAAATATTGTAACTTTTCAGAGACTGAAATGTATGAAAAACTAGTGCTCCATTATGCTAATAATTTATATGATCTAAAGAAAAATAATAATCGACATGCTGTTTTGGAAATGAGAAAATGTATTGCTGCCACGAAATTG
>JAGZRP010000160.1 GCA_018381595.1 Bacillota bacterium | reverse complement strand
AATCTTTTAATAATCCAGAATCTTTAAAAATGTGGAAAAAATAATTATAAGTAATTGCTAATACGCCAAGTAATACCAAAGCAATTTGATAAACAATAAAATTCTGCATAATGATATTCGTGCTATCACCAATGCGAATTCCATCTTTTTTTAAAATATAAATTTGAAATGGTTGTCCTCCTGTTGCAAAAGGAGTGACCCCATTTAAAAATTGAGTGGTTAATGTTAACTTAAAGGCACTTCCTTTTGTATATTTTTTTGAAAATTTATGAACTAAGTTATAAAGTGATAAACTTCTCAAATAATAACAAGAAACTACTAATAGGCCACCTACCAATAACCACCAAATATTCAGTGTGAAAATTTCGTGAAGAATGGTATCAAAATTATCTTTTAATGAAAAATATAATACAATTCCAGTCACTGCAACCAATAGAATAATGTTTAAGATACTACTTGCTTTTTTCTTTCCTTTTTCCAAGTTCAGTGACACCTCTTTTCTATTTATCGTCAATACATTGAATGCCAGGTAATACTTTTCCCTCTAATAATTCCAACGATGCTCCACCACCTGTTGAAATATGAGTAAAATCTTCTCCAAAGCCAAGGCTTTTAACCGCACTTGCGGTATCTCCACCACCAACAATGGTTTTCCCATTTACTTCTTTCATCGCTTCACAGATAGCAATCGTTCCCTTTTGAAATGCTTTCACTTCAAATAAACCAACAGGTCCATTCCAAATCACTGTTTTACTATCTTGAATGATTTTTTGAAACTGTTTGATGGTCTCAATTCCAATATCTAATCCCATATCAGTTTTACCAATCTCATCAATTCCTTTTAATACGCCGTCCTCTTCTTTGGAAGGAGCCACAATATTATCAACTGGTAACACAATTTTTTCATTGTATTTTTCTGAAACCTCTTTACAAAAATCAATTGATTCACTATCTAATAAAGAAGCCCCAATTTCATATCCTTGTGCTTTTAAGAAGGTATAAGCCATTCCTCCTCCAATTAGAATGTGGTCAGCAATATGAACCAAATGTTCAATGACTTTAATTTTATCGCTTACTTTTGCTCCACCTAATATGACTGTAAATGGACGCTCTGGATTTTTGATCACTTCTTCTAAATTTTCTAATTCCTTTTCAACTAAAAAACCAATCCCACTTGGTAAATGAGAAGCAATCCCAACATTAGAAGCATGACTACGATGACTGGTTCCAAATGCATCATTGATATAAATATCAGCAAGACTTGCCCAATAAGTACCTAATTCCTCATCATTTCCACTTTCCTTTTTACCATCTAAATCCTCATATCTGGTATTTTGAATGAAAATGATATCCCCAGGATTCATCTTAGAAACAGCTTGTTCTAATAATTCTCCCCTTGTATCAGGAAGAAACAAAACATCTTGATTTAATAATTCACTTAAGCGATGAGCAACAGGTTCTAAACTATTCTTTTCTTTATCCTCTTCCGTTTTTACACGACCTAAATGAGAAAGTAAAATCACTTTCGCATGATGTTCTAATGCATATTGAATTGTTTTTAAACTAGATACAATACGATAATCATCTGTAATCTTTCCATCCTTCATTGGTACATTAAAATCACAACGAATCATTACCTTTTTATTATCTAACTCATAATCACGAATTGTCTTTTTCATACGTTATCTCCTATTCTTTGAATGTATAAGTAAGGGTTCCATCTTTATTTACTTTTACAATAATACTATCTGCTCTAGAAAACTTCTTTCCTGTTTTTGGATTCACCAAATTTTCTTTTAAATAACCCGTATCTTGAAGTAATGCAATCGAAATGGATACTTCTCCACCAATATGTTCTAGTGGTATAAATGAAGTTCTATTGCTCTCTACATACTGTTCTGTAGCTGCATATACATCATTTAATACTTGGTTATACTCCTGATCTTTTTGATGTTTCAATGTTTTAGAAATTGCTGGTAGTGACACCAATAATATCACTGCAAAAACAATTACCACACCTACTATCTCGATTAATGTAAATCCTTTTTGATTCATATTCATTACCTCTTTATATCCATACATTACCATTTTATAATGTTTCCAGATATTTTACAAGTATAAGTAATGAATAATCCAATGACAATTTTGTCACAAACTGGAAATTTATCAATCAATAGAAAAAAGAATGAGCACCCATTCTTTTATCTAGCTACACTATATAAGTTAAAATAATTCGCATTCCCGATAAAATTTCCACCATAAGTTCCATAACCAACTTTGTTTTTAAAATATACATTCCCACTATTTGGTGCTGCAACCCCAATCGCTGCCAACTGATTATTAATATATAAATATGGTACTTTATTGTAAATGGTAACACGATATTTATGCATTCCACTCAAACTTGCACTATATCCTAAAATACAGTAGTAATAATTCTCTCTATGCGCTATCATCACAACCCCATTGGTTCCTATTGAGATTCCATAACCCATATTAGAAGTCCCACCATACTCTTCAATCGTAATCCAATTTTGTTGAAAACTAGGAATATATCCAAGTGCACTAGTATTAGTTGGTATTATGGTAATTGCTCTTCCTGGTGAAGCACCAAATTCATAAGTCGCATTATTATATATATTGGTTGTATTTCCAACCATGTAATTATTATTTCCTGTAAAAGTAGTATCCGATAGATTTAATGTTCCCACCTGATTCGGAGCCATAATGGTTACTCCTCTAGCAGCAACTGCTTGCCCTTTGCCTAAATTATCATAAGTATAAACATGAGTATTATAAACGCCACCTTCATTCATATGATCTGCAATATTCACATGATACATCCATGTCCCTCCACCAAGGTTTGTTCCTGTGGCAATCGAATTGACAACCCAATTTCCTTGAATATCATCTTGACTACCTAGTGAAGTCCAAGTTGGAAATTGAACACGATTCACTCCACTTCCATTATCAGTCACTCCATAGACATAAATATCATATCCTGTTGAAGTTACATTCTTAATTTCAGAACCACTAATCGTTGGTGCCCCTTTATCAATATAAACTGTCGTATTGGGACAAGTAGTACGATTCCCTGCCCCATCTACAACTACACCAGGAGATGCATATCCATTATAATCCGTTGTAATTGTTCTAGAAATATTCGCACATCCACTTCCCCCAGAATCATTACAAATTCCATATATGGTTACATTGGATTCAGTCCATGAGGTAATTCCTCCACTTGTTGTACATGTTGGTGCGATATTATCAATTCTAGTTACTGTAAAGGTACTAGAGGTCACAGTATTGTTACTATTCCCATTATCTCTTACTCTCGCAATGATACTTCCATTTCCTGTAAAACTCACTGCCTTCGTTCTCGTTGTAACTGA
>JAGZRP010000159.1 GCA_018381595.1 Bacillota bacterium | reverse complement strand
TATATCCCATTAACATATGCTTATTATTTTCACTCGTTCCTTCTAATAAAACAGGAACGGTTTTTCCTAAATAGGCATCATTAGCTTCTTTTGAATGCTGATTGACTAATCCATTTAATCTCTGCAGACGATCATTTTTTTCTTCTATGGTTACATCATCTTTCATTTTTGCAGCTGGTGTTCCAATTCTTGGTGAAAAGATAAATGTATATGCTGAATCATATTTACAAGTATTTACAACATCAATGGTATCTTGGAAATCTTCTTTAGTTTCTCCTGGAAATCCCACAATGATATCTGTTGTGATCGAACAGTTTGGAATTTTTGTTTTCAGTTTATGAAATAATTCTAAATAAGATTCTTTCGTATAACGACGTCCCATTAACTTTAAAATACGATTACTTCCACTTTGTAATGGTAAATGAATATATGGCATTACATTAGAATATTTTGTAATAGTATCAATCATTTCATCCGTAAAATCCCATGGATGACTCGTTACAAATCGAAGGCGTGAAATTCCTGTTTTTGCAACATCTGAAAGTAAATTTGCCATATTATAATCATCGTATAAATCTTTTCCATATGCATTTACATTTTGACCTAATAAGGTAACTTCTTGATATCCTTCCTTGATTAATTCTTTCACTTCATCAATAATAAATTCTTTTTCACGACTTCTTTGTTTTCCTCTTGTATAAGGAACAATACAATAAGTACAGAATTTATCACACCCATATTGAATATTTACCCATGCTTTATACTTGCTGTCTCTTTTAGCAGGAATGTGTTCAATCACTTCTCCTTCCATACTAAAAACTTCAATTTCTTGACTCTTTTTTTCTAAAGCTGTTTGCAAAATTTGTGGTAGACGATGAATATTATGGGTACCAAATACAATATCTAAAAACTTGTATTTTTTTAAAATTTCATCCACAATATGTTCTTCTTGTGCCATACAACCACAAAGACCAATCATAAGATTTGGATTACTCTGTTTTGCATGTTTCAATCTTCCCACCATTCCAAATACTTTATTGTGTGCATTCTCACGAATTGCACAGGTGTTTAAAAGAACTAAGTCTGCTTGTTCCATAGAATTAGCAGGACGATATCCTAAATCCTCTAATATTGCCTTAATATTCTCGCTATCATGTTCATTCATTTGACAACCATAAGTCTTTACATAATAAAAAAGTCCTTCTCCTAAATGTTGTAAATCATGTGTTATAATATATTCATCGGTTTTTGTTTTTACACGTTTATTGGTTCTAATTTTCGCATCCATTAAATTTGGTAGTTGCATCAATAACACCCACTTTCCTGTGTATCATATCATAAATAGAAATAGAAAATCAAGAAAAAGGATGGGATCTTATGAGGGTTCAAAAACTAGTATTTTATAATTCAATGCAAGAGATTCGAAAGAAAAAACTAGTTTCCAAAAAAGAACAGCTAGAATATCATTTAAATCACTACTCTCTTTATTTAAAAGACACCTATCTCACACAGTTAAAGCATTCTAGGAATCGAGGTTGTATTTATATTCCGATTCAAATCATTGGGTTCACTTTACTACCAATTTATTATGGTTATCATCAATTAACCTTTATGTCATTATCTACTTCCCTTGTTACTAGTTATATAACTATATTGGCTTCTTCTTATCATTTAGAAAAAAATAATGTTTATGTGAAAGGTACTAAGCACCGTCAAAAAATGGAAAAGAAATTAACCAAAATAAATAGTAAATTACAAAAAAAATATCACAAATAAAGTGATATTTTTATTCTACAACATATGGACTACTTGGTGTTCCGTTTCCACTCTTTATTTTGATATCTGACTTCAGATGTAAAACTGGACGGACCTCTAGAGTCGAATGGCTAGTATGGTACGGGCTCGAAACTCCGCCGCGGTCGATACCGGACGCACTGGAAGGAGACCCGGCTGCACGGTTGATATACCAATAATTAGTATTGATATCATTTCCACTTAAGAATGCTCCTGCTTGTGGTAAAGCAATTAATACATTAGATGCACCATCATAAGTATTATTTTGGTAAGCACTTTGGCCTGTTGTATCTTTACTTCTATCTAATGCGATTGAATAGTCTCCATTATACCTGAATACTGGTAAGTCATAATTATACGTTGTTAAGACACTTTGGTTCTGTAACCAACTTTTATAACTATTTGAGGCATTATTTAAGAAGTAAGCAATATTCATTCCTTTATCTTTCTCAAATGCCCCTGTTCCCTCGGTTGGTCTAAAGTAATTGTGTCCTGTACATCCGCTTGTATAATATGTTCCTCCAGAATAGGCACACCAATTAGTATTCGATGCATCTCTGGTGTCTGAATAATATTGGACATAATATCCTCCACCTGAACTAATTGTTGTAGGTAGACTTCTTAAGACATCTGCTCTTTCTAGTTTTGTTGTTCCATTACTTTCTACTTGAACAATTCGGAACTTCTCTTGTTTTGTTGTATTGGTATATGGATTCTTCTCAGTTAAATATACATATTCTCCTGGGTTTTGTTTGTTGATACTTTCTCCACTTGTACCTAATTCATCTCCAAATATCATATATGGATCTGCTTTCGTTCCTGTTCCCCCTGTTAAGAATACACTATTATCTAAGTAAATGACTGGGCGCACTCCTTTTCCATGTTCTTTCGTATTATACCAATCTTTTTCTAAATGAGATGGATTCATATAGTATGTATGCCATACTTTATTACTCTCTCCAGTTGGAGTTAATGTCCACTCCATTTCATCTTTATCTAAGAAGCTTCCTCCAACAGTACCATTTACGGTTCCATCTAAGGCATAAACATAATCTTCAAAGGTCATTAATCCTACTTTATCTGTTGAAATATTAGTACAAGCTGTATGGGGTGTGAAATTAGTAATTTTCTTTCTTGCTTCTCCACCAATGGTATAAGCTACTTGTGTGACATCAGTTGAATGAGCATCTAAACAAAAGTTTCCACTTGATAACATACTAAAATTATCTTTCATTGCAGTTTTTAAGATATCTGTATTTAACCATTTTCTAACCCAACTACTATTCCAATCATTGGTTGTTCCATATGGAATACTTGTTAGAGAATCTTCACTGATTAATTTAACTCCTTTATCACTGGTTTCAATCACTTGCCACATGATTCCTGAAAACCATACATGGTTCTTGATATTATTGGCATTTGCTTTCGTTCCAATTATTTTCTTTACTGGGATTCCTGACAATGTCATGGTTACCATATTAGCTGCATTTTGAGTCTCTATTTCTTTTCTAAGTCCTTTTAAATCATCAAAGCTAATGTCTCCACATTTTCCTTTGGTAACTGTAATCTCTTTTTGAACAACTGTTTTCATCGCACAGTATCCATCATT
>JAGZRP010000158.1 GCA_018381595.1 Bacillota bacterium | reverse complement strand
ACCAGTTTGAGTTTTTGGCCATTCATAAGCATCTTTTGTGATTGCAGACATTGTATTTGCACCTGTCCACATTACTACTACATCATCATCTAATGTACTAAAGAATGGTTTAAAATATGTTTGCATATCTGGTCCCCATCCATTACAATAACGAGTCCCTACTACAATTAATGGATCAACATCACCTTTTACTTTAACCCACTCACGATTAACACGATTGATTAAATCGGCATGTTGTTGACCATTTACATATCCACCTAAATCATCATATGAAATACCAAATTGACGAACACCTAAACTATATAACTGTTCAAATTTATTGATCAATGCATTGTAGTCATCATCGGTACTATAGTTAAATCCATTTCCTGGATGCACACTCCAGCAAAAACTCATATTATCTTTTTTACCTTCAGCTGCTAATTGGCGTAATTCTTCAGCTTTATCATCCGGATATAATTCACGCCATTGATCTTTATGATATGGATCATCTTTTGGAGCATAAATATATGTGTTCATTTTAAAATCACTTGATTCGCTCATCAATGATAAACGATCTTCAAAACTCCAAGGATATCCATAGAACCCTTCAACAAACCCTCTTAATTTAACACTTGGATAATCAGAAATTACAGTTTCTGCAATCTTATTATCTTCGGTTTTTTGTTCTAACATTTGTGTTAGAGTCATAAGTCCATAGTATGCCCCATCACTATCTGCACCAATGATTTTAATTTCACCTTTTTCATTAGTATCATTGTTTGCACTTAAAATATAACCTTGTTCTTCACTTAATGCTTCAACGTTACCACCTAAATTTTCAGCACATTCATCACAATGGTCACTTGTTGATGAAATTAAAATATTTGCTTTACTGTCATCTATTTCATCTGAAATAGTATAACTAATACCATTTTCTTTAAGAATTTTCTCTAACTTTGGAAGTGTTGCTGATTCTTGTTCACCATGAATCACAACATTTACTTCTCCTACTAAACTCATTCCTTCACCTGAAGTATATGTTATTTCTTGAGGTTTAGGATAAACATCTACTTTGACATCACTTGATTCTTGTGGTGCCGCTAGTATTTGTACTGGATTAGCTGTTACTAATGAAAACGCAAACGATGCAGCTAATGTACTTTTTAAAATTTTTCCCGCTTTACTTTTCACTGTCTTTATCTCCTATACTTATTTTTAGCTAATGTTTTTTTATTTTCCCTCCTTTTTTGATCGAAAATGTAAAAGACCGCAAAAAGTCATACCCATAGTATAACTTATCACGGTCTTGCCTAATTAAAGTAACAATCCAATCTACATTAACTATCTATAATAATCATAGCACCATATTAAGACAACATCAACCAATATTTTACTAATTCTCAAAATATCTTTATAACAATATCAATAAAATCAAATGTTACATAATACTGTAATAATTCTTTAAACAAATAATCTAATAATTTATTATATATAAAATTAACATTCTTATCAAAAAACAATAAATTATAAAATCCTCTACTTGTCATATCAACTCATAGAGGATTTCATTGAAATAAAATTATTAAATTCCCATTACTCTTTAATCTCATTTTTTAGATAAAATATTCATTCTTTCTTGGTTCTTCTAATTTTTTACTAAATGCTTCTGCAAATTCCTGATATGACTTATCATTATCCATATTTTTAGCGTGAATAGGACAAACCTTAATACATCTAAAACATGAAATACAAGTATCACTAATTGTTTTACAATCATCGCTGATTGCATGAACAGGACATTTTTCAACACAGATTTTACATTTTTGACATGTTTCATTAGTTTCTGGATGAAATTTACCCTTACTAACACCTTTACAATATGGGTATTTTCCTGGTACTGAAACAAATGAAAAATTATCATCGCGAATTTTCAAGCGTACCAAACTTCCAAACAATACATCACTATACGTGTCATCCTTGTTTGGGCGTCCTACTTGAATATGTCCATATGTATGTTGTCCAACTAATGCTGCCCCAGCGATAGGAATAAAACCTTGCTCTTTTACAACATCAAATAATTCTAATAACGCATCATCATAATGTCTATTTCCATAAGTAACAGTAATTACACATGTTGTATGATCACCTGTAAATTTTTTCAATCGTCTTAATGCTTCGGGTAAAATTCTTCCCCCATATACCGGAAAACCAAATACTACTACATCATGACGGTCAAAAGTCATTTCTTCAATAGAATTATCTAAAGTTAGATCTATTTCCGTCAGTTCCCCCTCAAGGCCACGTGCTATACTAGCTGCAGATTTCTTTGAAGTAAATGTAGGCGAAAAATAAATTGCGTATGTTCGATTAATTTTCATACCTCTACCTCCCATTTATCATAATATTCTACTTATATAGTAAACCTCAAATGTAAACTGTTTGTTACATTTTAATCAATAATATAAAAAAACTAGTTAAACTAGTTTTTTTATGCCATTTTTGTTAAATCATCTTTAATTTCATTGAAAGCGACAGCGATATTTAAACCATGATCTCCAATTCTTTCAAAATCAATTAATGTTTCAGTATACAGTGCACTATGTTCAACCGTACATTTCTTATCACGTAAACGATTTAATTGATTAACTGCAAATTCATGTGTAGTAATATCGATACTATTTTCAATCACATCAACTTTTTCAACAATATTATGTAATTCTTCTCTATCTAAAACATTTAATTCTTCTAAAATGTTTTTTGTTAAATTATTCATAATACCAATTTCTTTAAGAGCTTCATCAGAAAACTTTTCATTATCATCATAAAGTTTTTTAGCTCTTTGTGCAATATTGATTGCATGATCACCAACTCTTTCTAAATCTCCAGCAGTTTTTAAAAATAAGCCTATTGATTTAGATTCTTCGATTGGATATTCTGTAGAAATTGCACTTGTCGTAAATTGAATGATTTCTTTATTTAAATAATCAATATATTCTTCATCTTTTAATAATTCTTTATGTTTTTCTTCATCATAATTAACGATTAACTCAAATGCACGTTGTACATTTTTTTGTACTACATTAACCATATTTTGTGTTTCATTAAATAACTGTGTACTAACAATTGCACTAGTACCAATATGAAAATCATTTGTGAAAATAGAAGAATCTAAATATTTAGTAGTTAATTTATCTTCAAGACCTTCTTTTTCAGGTAATATCTTAAATGCTAATGTAACTAATTTAGTTCCAAATGGTAATAAAACAATTGTTGTGACAACGTTAAAAACAGTATGCACATTAGCAATTTGAGCAGGAATATTACCAGGTGTCAATGACTGCATAAAATCAGCAAATGGTAAAAGCATACTAATCGTAACAAATATGATTGTTCCTATTATATTAAATGATAAAAGTTTTGGCTTGTTTCTT
>JAGZRP010000157.1 GCA_018381595.1 Bacillota bacterium | reverse complement strand
TTGTGAGATAAGTCTTGACTGGTTACGATTGCTTTGTTTAAAAAGACTACATTTTTCATCCGTTTGTGCTCCTTTTATTGAATTGTAGTTTACGGGTATTTTTTAAGATTTTCCTAGACTAACAAAAGTCATACTTTTTTGATTTGGTTTGTTAGTAACCCCACTAACAAACCCCATATAAAAATCAATACATTTGTAAGACTTATAAGTAATAGATAATAATAAGTAATAGATAATATTTTACATACTCTAAAGAGTAAAACTTTGATATTTTTTGATTTGTTTTGATATTTACATATCACATTTCCTCCAGATATTGTTGTATTCTCTCATCATATCGAAATACAAATACTGATCTCATATGTGTTTTATCTTTACGATCAGGCTTGATATCAATAATCTGAAATCCTGCTTTTAATAATTGTCTTGCTCTTGTAGCGGAAAATATTACAATAGAATCTTTCATAGTTCGGTTTCCTTTCCTATTATAATGTGGTGTTATTGGTTGTATGGTTCTTCCTTATGAAGAACGTTCGCCTTTTATGGTTAATGATATATATGTTTTTCTTCATCAGGACGAATACCTATATAGTTTTCGTTGTGAATGACGATAACCTGTTATAGTATTCTCCATTAGGGCGAATACAGATATAGTTTTTACCATCTAGTGTGAATACTGTTTGAGTGCTTGACAAAATGTCACATACTGAAATCCAGTACTGGACAAATTGTCCAATTGTTCTTGATTTCAGGAATCATGTCTGCAAGAAGTTTGTAATTTTGAAGGGTACGGACATCCATTCCCATATCTGAAGCTAAATGCTCTTGGGTCTTTAATTGCGAATTTTTTTCGTAATTAGGTTTTCCAACTTTAATTCCATACAATCTTTCCAATTCCTTGATCCGCTTTCCAAGTTTTCCTTAATCACATATCAGAAGAAGCATCCTTTTGTATTATTCCTATATTCTCCAAAAATTGATTATATCTATGACAAATTTCTGGTGATAAGATTCCTGCATATTGATGAGTAAGCCTTTCTCTGTCAGATGCATAATATCCACCTGCTCCAATAAGGACAATAAAGTATCTGAGTAACGGAATACATTCTTTTACTTTCTCATTTGAATACATAAGGATATTAATAGATGATATCGGAATATCAATATATGATTTTGCATATAATTCTTTTTCGTATAAATAATAATTTTCTAACCTAGGAAATAGTTTCTCTTTGTAATGATGTCTTAACCTTTTTTTATTTTTAGGTTCGTCAACTGTAATAATGTTGTTTTCTTGTAGATTTTTCAATCCTCTACTGATTCTATGCAATGCATACCACTTAATTTTTTTGAATCCTAAATAATGTGCTATATCCTCTATGGAAATACACAAGCAATATTGTTTATCAAGTTGTGACCTTGCTATACATAAACCTGTATACGCCAATATAGCATCATGTAACAGGAATGTACTGGTAATAACTTTTTTATTTAATTTTACAGTTCCGTCAATCAATTTCATATTTTGTATTCTCCTGTTCTGTTGGATAGTTAATAGTTTCCTATATAGATTCTTCTCTTTTGGTGATGCTATGGTTGTTATTTGTTCATAGAATGACTGCTATAGTATTTCTGTGAACTGATGCAGCGTTCCCAGATTTGGGAATCAGGTTCAGATTTGAATATTGTTTCACTACACAGTTTTGTGGAGTCAGATGTGATCACAATTCTCGTTATGCAGCGTTTCCAAATTTGGAAACGGTTATATATACTGATTCTCTTTTTTCCAGTTAATTCTTTATATCCTGCGTTGATGCTCTTTTCACCTGAAAGAACTTCTTGTTTTAGTTTCTCATTATTTGAATCCAATATCTTCTTTCCTTTAAAGTATGTATCAGTTGATACACCCGCTGTTTCTGCTAATTTAGCACGTACATCAATTTTATTTTTAGAATCGACAGTTGTTGAAGAAATCTGCGAAAACTGTTCACTAATAGGGTTTACCAATTTTGGTAAAGGCTTTGAAGAAATCTGCAAAGGCTATTTACAGTTTCCACCAGAATTGGGGGAATCTGTTTCACTTGGACTTACACCAATTTTAGGGGAAGTCCACTTATCATCCTATGACGATTTTGTCACACCTTGATTTTCAGTCAATCAGGTTTACCAAATTTGGTAAAGGCGATTTGTCTCAATCGCTTCCACCAGAATTGGTGTAACTGATTCTGTCCGTTTGACTGAATTTTATTTAAAGGTTTCTCCATTTGGAGAACCCTTTTACTCGTTCTGGTAAAACTACCAAAACGTTACTATTTCGCTTTTCTCCATTTGGAGAAGAGCTATTTTTTCACATCGGTTGTCACTTGGTGACAATTATTATAAGCAGGAATAATAATGTGTTGATGTTGCAGCAGGGATGATGTTTGTGTTTTATATGCGTATGTTGTATGTAATTCGTTTCTGGTATGCTATATATTGTGTATGATTTGTGTTTTGTATACTATATATTGTGTACTGTCACTCTCTTGTAACTCAAAAATATTTTAATCACGAACTATAATCCCTGATATTTACTTTGGTTATCAAACTATTTCTTATAAACTGTAAAATCCCAGATAGCCTTATAAATCAAGGCTTTTCAGCACTTTTTCTATCTTTCTGCAATACACAAATACTACGTGGAATAGTTCGTATTTAATTTCGTTTTTCATTGTATTTTTAACACAGTCAGTTTTTTCGCCTTATTAATTCCTACTAATTTACTATGAAATATCCTATAATCCCTTGCTATTACTGACTTTTCTCGAAGTTTGCATAATATCCCATATCTATATACCATATGTAGTAAAACTATTCCTTGCAATACTGTCAGATATCACAAAGAATAGTTTATTTCCTACTATTTTGGCATGAATTAATATATATTATCTATGCTTTTAATTCCTGCTATTATACTATGAATTGCTTGATCCTATGCTCTACTGTATAACTCTGTCATTTGCTTATCCAGATACCTTTTTACAAATCTCCACATGAACTTATTTCCAATCTTATCATTCATCTGGTGCATGTATATGTTGCTTATCTTATTCCCAAAATCACCTGAGTAGCTATCTGCTTTCCATTGATTACATTCTTTACAGCATGGCATTAGATTTTCTAAACAATCCGCTCCACCCTTAGCCAATGGCACTACATGATCTAATGTCATTTCTGACAGTAGTAAATCTTTTCCACACAGATAACATTTACAGTTACCTTTGCGATAAATCATTTCCCTCTCATAAGCAGTATAGTTTTTTCTTTTTATCTTTTTAGTAGCATTTTTATCAGCAAGCGGATCATTCATGAAATCATCTGTATCATATGGGAAAAAACCTTTACATTTTTTTGGATTGTGTATCACTTTTTGCATTGCGACATTAC
>JAGZRP010000156.1 GCA_018381595.1 Bacillota bacterium | reverse complement strand
TTATTTGTGATTGTCCGAACTGTGATGGAAAAATTGTAGAGAAGAAAAGTCGCAAAGGGAAAATCTTTTATGGATGTAATCAATTTCCAAAATGTAAAACAGCTTATTGGGATAAACCAACTGGTGTTGTGTGTCCTGAATGTAAAAGTATGTTAGTAGAAACAAAAAAGGGTACGATTAAATGCAGTGCCTGTGAATATACAAAGTAACCATAGTGTTACTTTTTTATTGACATTAAAAGTTTTCTATTTATAATAAAGGAAATGAGGTGGTTTTATGAATTTCGAAGACTTAGGTATTTTAGAAATGTTAGATAATGGTGATGATGTTTTATATCAGGATGTTCTATTTGCAAAGTATCTTATAAAGTCATATAAAAAAGAGGCATTGGATGTTCCTATTTTAACTTATTGGTCAATTGATGAATTGAGAAGAAAAGATATTGTTGGAGAAAAGTTATACAAACTTTGGGAAAGTTGTGAAAAGAATATTACTTATTTTGAAAAGACCGTATTGTTATTAACCAAAGTATTTCAAAAACTGGAAATTCATACAAATCTTTCACTTGAAAATCCTGTTACTTTTTTTCAAAAAGAAAAACTGATGAAAGTAAAAGCTTCTTTATTACTTTGTAATGAATTAGATTATCAAGAAGAAATCAATGCATTTCAAAAAGATTTTGTAAAAAGAGTGAATGTTGAAATAGAAAAGGAAGGAAAAGATACTTTTTTGAAAGAAAGAGATGTACATGAAACATGGAATAGTTATTTTGAGCCATCTGAAAAAATAGAATATGATTCTATTTATGTTGGTAGAAGTATGGAAGAAATCACTTTATTTCCCGGATGCTTTAATTGTAAAGAGTCATTTGTTATTTTTGAAAAGCAAAAACAACCTTTTCGATATTATAACTCTATTTTTGATGTTTATCGTTCTCTTCCAGATGGAAGATTTGTATTCTCATCTGGTAATCAAGAAATTTTGATGCATGAAGAAATTGCTTATCAAAATCAGATTATCTATTCGGAAGATGACATTTCTCATCAATTTTATTTAGTTTCAATTCCATCATTAATTGATACATTTCAATATCAGTTAAAGCATGATATCCTTTTGGATGATGAAGATTTGAGTGGTAAGAGATATTTAAAACAACAACTTTTTAACCTCGAGAGATTAAATGATGAAAATGGCGAAGTCTGTGTCAATGATATTGTGAATGAATATCATACCCTGGTACTTTTATATGAGTCATGCTTTGGCGAAGAATTGAGAAGGCTAAGTTTTAATATTTCAAAATATCAAAAGAAGATTCCAAGAAAATACCATTAAACGTTAGTTTGACAAATGATAAAAAGCTAGTATAATAAACATCACTAAAAAGGGGGATATTATGAAATCAACTGATAAAATTACATTAGATACTTCTGTGGACCTGTTGCTATCTATGTATCAAAAACCAAAATATAAAAAAAGTATTGATTTATTAATGGAACATTATGGAATCGATATGATTTCCGAAGAATTAATTGAGAGAGTTTATAAATTAGGAAAGGGGATGTCTACTATGGTAAATAGTACTTATATAAAAGCATTGGATAAAATTGAATTGCAAAAGATGATTGTAAATGCATTTTTAGATTCTAAAAAATTACGAAAAGATAAATATCAACAAATCCGTTTAAAACGTTTTCTTGCGGGAGAAATGCATTTAGAGAATGTTATCACTTTTAATTCTTTTATGGCAAATGAATTTGTTACAAAACATGATAAAAAAGTAATCGATGAACTTTGTACAGGAGAGAAGAATTATTTTTCTGAAAATGGTCAGATGACAGAAAAGAATTTTACTTTATTTATTCAAAAATTACCACTTGATACTTTATTGAGAATATGGAAAGTATATTTTCAAGATAGTTTAGAAAGTTTAACTGTTTATCAAGAAAATCATCCAAATGTTTATATGGATGAACTTGCAAGAGAACATGATATGGTTCGTGAATATATTAGTGTTCTTAATAAGAAAAATTTAAATAGGTCACAACGTAAATCAATTGATTTACAATTTAATAAATATTTATTAAAACGAATGGAATTAGATCAGGTACGTTCTTTAACAAAGGTAGCAAACGATGAAAAAGTAAGTTTCTTTTTAAGAGATACACTAAACTCTTTTGATTATGAAGCGGGAATGAGTACTTTGACACCAAATCAATTTGATGAATTAGCAAAGTTATTGACTTCAACAGAAGTGATTGATTTATGGGCACAAACTTATGATAAACGTTATGAGGAAACCAAAGCTTTGGTTATGCTTGCCAATCAATATAAACAAGAATTTCAAAAAGAGAAAATGTACGAGAAGACAAAATAATTAGAAAGTGCGAAGGCACTTTTTTCTTTAAGAGTAGAAATAGAAACAGAAAACGTGTTATAATGTTAATGTTTAAAAAAAAGAAGAAAGGACACATGATATGCAAGTATTAGATAAAGAACACGTAAGACATGTCGCAAAATTAGCTCGTTTAAAAATTGATGAGCAAGAAGTAGAAAAATATGAAAATGCATTGAATCAAATGCTTTCTGAAGTTGATAAAATAGAAAAAGTAGAAGTGACAACAGACAAAGGATTAATTGCACCTACTGATAATCATGATTTATATTTTAACGATGAAGTGAAAAATGAACTTGAAAAAAAAGAAGTATTAAAAGCATGTGGTGTAAAAGATTTGGAAAGAGAATATATAGAAGTACCAAAGGTGATTGCAGATGAAGACAACTAATTATTTAGATAAAAGTTTTAAAGAACTAAATGAATTATTAAAAAAGAAAACGATTACACCTACAGACTTAGTAGAAGAAGCTTTTGAAAAGATTGCGGAAAGTGACTTAAATGCATTTGTTACTTTAAATAAGGAACAAGCATTGAAAGAAGCAAAAGAATTAGAATCCATGGAAGTGGATAATGTATTATTTGGACTTCCTATTGTTGTAAAAGATAATATTACTACAAAAGATTTGAGAACAACTTGTGCTTCTCATATGTTGGAAGACTTTACGCCAATTTATGATGCAACAGTTGTAAAAAAACTAAAAGAAAAACACATGATTATCATTGGAAAAGCCAATATGGATGAATTTGCAATGGGTTCTACTGGTGAAACTAGTTATTTTGGAAACATATTAAACCCATGGAATAAAACATTAGTGCCAGGAGGAAGTAGTAGTGGTAGTGCTGCTAGTGTTAGTGCAAGATTAACTACTTGTGCACTTGGTAGTGATACGGGTGGAAGTATTCGTCAACCAGCTAGTTTTTGTGGAATTGTTGGATTAAAGCCAACTTATGGACGTGTAAGCCGTTATGGGTTAATTGCTTTTGGTTCTAGTTTGGATCAAATTGGGCCAATGACAAAAAATGTAGAAGACAATGCTATTT
>JAGZRP010000155.1 GCA_018381595.1 Bacillota bacterium | reverse complement strand
TGCTGTTACAACATGTTTTTTATTTTTAATTGCTTCTAAAATAATTGTTTTAGCGACAGTTATGCCACCAATTAATTCAACAACAACATCAACTTCTTCATCGTTTATAACAGTGTGGAAATCGTCAGTATAAATAATTCCCTCAGGTAAATCGATTTTTTCTAGACCACATCCGTATTTAACGCTTACTTCTTCGTTGATAACTTTTGATAAACGTTCTTTTTCATTTGTAAGAATTTCTATAACTCCATAACCAACTGTCCCTAAACCAATAACACCGATTTTCATTCTATACCCCCTTATTTATGAAAAAAATGGACCTTTATATCTAAAGGTCCCAATATTATTTAAATAGTAGAACCTTGTCATTAACAAATGGGCATAATAATGGTATTGATAATAACCATTTTCGTTAAAATTACGCCCATTGATAACATATCTTGGTCCTCCATTTCCTTATTTTATGACATATTAACACGATTGTATACAATAGTCAATGATATTCAATAATATTTGGACTAATCAAATTAAATTCAAACAAAATATGATATAATAACATTGTATTGACTTCTATAAATAAATTGTATACAATAATTTAAATCAAAGAAGGGGGCTCTGTAATGGAAAAGAGATATATAAGTACTCGTAATTTACAAAAAGAAATTAATTTTTATCAGGCAATCGTACAAGGAATTGGGGAAGATGGCGGATTATTAGTACCAAATTTTGATTTTGAAAAATTAGATTTAAATAAATTATCTAAGTTAGATTATGTTGATTTAGCTACAGAAATATTATGTACTTTTGTACCTGATGATGGAAAAGAGCTAATTCATGAAGCGTGTTTAAATGCTTATGGAAAAGGTTTATTTCCTAAAAATGTTGTACCAGTAAAAAAAGCCGGAGATGTTTATGTTGCAGAGTTATTTCATGGACAAACTGCTGCGTTTAAAGATATGGCTTTATCGTTGTTACCATATTTAATGACATTATCTTTAAAACAATTAAATGAACAACGTGAGGTAATGATTTTAGCAGCTACTAGTGGTGATACTGGTAAAGCTGCATTAGAGGGGTTTAAAGATGTAGAAGGAACATGTATAAAGGTTTTTTATCCATTAGATGGTGTTTCTGCAATTCAACAACAACAAATGGTTAGTCAAACTGGAAAAAATGTTAAGGTTATTGGAATTCATGGTAATTTTGATGATGCCCAAACAGCAGTGAAAAAGGCCTTTGCTTCTAAAGAATTAAAGGAAGCAAGTGATAAGCATAATGTCTTTTTATCATCGGCTAATTCAATTAATATTGGACGTTTAATTCCACAAATTGTTTATTATTTTTATAGTTATTTTGAATTGGTTAAAAATAATGAGATTAGTTTAGGGGATAAAATTAATTTCTGTGTGCCTAGTGGTAACTTTGGTAACTGTTTGGCTGGATATTTTGCTAAAATGATGGGATTACCAATTGATAAATTTATTTGTGCATCAAATAAAAATAATATTTTAACTGATTTCTTTATGACTGGTAAATATGATGCAAATCGTGAGTTTTATAAAACAAATGCACCAGCAATGGATATTTTAGTATCAAGTAATCTTGAAAGACTAGTATGGTTTATGTCTGGAAAAGATGGTAATAAAGTTCGTGAATATATGGATAAATTAAATGCTGAAGGTATTTATGAAGTTGATCAAGAAACTTATGAAAAAATTAAAGACCAATTTAAAGCGGGTTATTTAAATGAAGATGAAGTACTTGAGACAATTAAAGAATGTTTTAATGAAACAGGATATTTATTAGATACACATACTGCAATTGGATATGGTGTTTTAAAAAGATATCAAAAAAATAGTGGTGATAATACTAAAACAATACTTTTATCAACTGCATCTCCTTATAAGTTTCCAGAATCTGTATATAAAGCTATTTATGGAAAAGAACTCGATGTTTATAGTGCCATTGAGCAATTAAATAAAAAGACAGGTGTTGATATTCCTAAAGGTTTAGTAGGAATTAAAGATCGTGAAGTATTACATAAAATACAAATTGATAAATCTGAAATTATTGATTTTATTAAAGCAGAAATTGAGGCAATGTAGGTGAGTGTATGAAAGTAAAAGTAAAAGTACCGGCGACTAGTGCAAATTTAGGATCAGGTTTTGATGTAGCTGGATTGGCATTGACTTTATATAATACCTTTACATTTGAATTAAGTGAAGATGGATTGAATATTAAAGGATGTCCTGAGCAATTTTGTAATGAAAATAATTTAACTTATCAAGCATTTAAAAGAGCAGCTGAAGTTTGTGGTTTAGAGTATCAAGGTGTAAATATTGAATGTAGTGGTGAGGTTCCATATACTCGTGGTCTTGGGAGTAGTTCAACATGTATCGTTGCAGGAATTGTAGGAGCGTTTGCTTTTAAAGATAAAGTAGAAGAACGTCAGGAAATTTTGGAATTAGCTACTTCAATTGAAGGGCATCCAGATAATGTTGCACCGGCTATTTTTGGAGGAGTAACAGTATCGGTGATGGAAGAAGATAATGTTTTAACATTGAATATTCCAGTTAAACACGATTATCGTTTTGTAGCATTAATTCCACCATTTACCTTATCAACTGAACAATCACGTGCTGTATTACCGCAAATTTTACCACGAAAAGATGCGATAAAAAATGTTTCTCATTTAGCGTTAATGGTTGCTTCTTTAATTAATGGTTATGATGAAGGGCTTAAATTAGGTTTTAAAGATCGTTTACATCAACCTTATCGTGGTGATTTAATAGCTGGATTTGATGAAATTATGGCAGTGCTAGAAAAAGATGAGCAAGTTTTAGGAGCTTATTTATCAGGAGCTGGACCTACGATCATGGCAGTAATTCATGCTGATGATCGAATGGGAGTAGTAAGAATCAAAGAGGAACTTGGAGATTTGATTAAGGATTGGCGAGTTAATAAATTAGAATTAGATAATCGAGGTTATATTGCTGATTATGAATAAAAGCGTTTGAAAATTCAAACGCTTTTTATAAGTTTATTTATCTTTCTTTTTTGCATAATTTGTTTTATCATCAGTACGATTTAATAAGTAATCTACTGTTGTATCATGAAATGTGGCAATTTTTGATAAGATTTCTGGTGCAATTGTTCGTTCACCACGTTCATATCGTGAATATGATTTTTGTGATACGTTTAGATAGTTAGCTAAATCTTTTTGTGTTAAATCTTTATCTTCGCGTAAATCACGTATTCTTTTATAAATAACCATATTACCACCACCTATATGGTTATTATAGACAGGACCTTATTGGTCTATTGTAAAATAGCCTAATTTGGACTAAAAAACTTTATCTTTATAAAAAAATTAGATTAGTTTATAATAGCTATGAGGTGGAATATGGAACAGTTTTCGAGAATTGTAAGAATGTTGGATCA
>JAGZRP010000154.1 GCA_018381595.1 Bacillota bacterium | reverse complement strand
CAAATCCAATTTCACCATAACCAAAATTCGCATGTCTATCTTTATGAGCACCTTTTATATTCTTACTGTCATTGATATGGATACAACCTAATTTTTGAAGTCCAATGATGTGATCAAACTCATCTAAAACAGAATCAAAATGAGCTAAATCATATCCAGCATCATGGATATGACAAGTATCTAGGCAAACCATTAATTTTTCAGATAATTTTACACCATCCATAATTTGTTTGATTTCTGAAAAAGTACTTCCAATTTCCGTTCCTTTTCCTGCCATAGTTTCTAATAAAATAAAAACAGATTGGTCTTTTTTTAATACTTGATTTAACCCATCAATAATATTTTGAATGCCTTCTTCTTTTGATAATTTTACACTACTTCCAGGATGAAGGACAAGCCTCAACATACCAAGTTGTTCACAACGTTCTATTTCTTGTTCTAAAAAGTTCATTGCAAATTGATAGCTATCTTCTTTTTCATTATTTGCAAGATTAATAATATATGGAGCATGAACAATGACTTGCCTTGGGTCTATTCCATGCGTTTCCATAAACTGATATGCTTCATAGGTAAGCGTATCAGAAATCGGCATACGTCTTGTATTCTGAGGTGCTCCCGTATAAAACATAAATGTATTCCCGCCATAAGAATAAGCTTCCTTAGCACTTCCTAAAAGCTGAGTCTCTTTATTAAAACTAACATGACTACCGATAATAATATCCATAACGCACCTCCAATATTAACATTATAGCATAAAAAAATGATGAGACGAGTAACTTTAGAAATTATTCTGCAATCACTGCCTTATCATTTTTTATTTGAATATCATATCCGTTGATTTTTAAAGTTCCGGAAATAGAACCACCTTTTTGTAAGGTCAATGTACTTCCATCTTCAGGACTACTTCCCTTATAATGAACCGTTAAAGTAATTCCATCACTAGAAAGTGTTTTTCCTTCATCAGAAATTGTAAATGTAATATTTTCTTGTTCCAATAACTGCTCTTTGTTTTTTACATGAACTTCACCAATACTTACGGTAAGGGCGCGTAGATAACCATATGCAGAATCAATTGCTGCATTTTTCTTTGCCTTTGTAATCGTCCCCATAATGAGTGGCGTTGCGATCAATGCGATAACTGCTAAAATAACGATAACAGCTAATAATTCAATTAATGTAAATCCTTTTTTTCTCATTCACTTCTCCTTATATATGTAACAAAAAAGAAGTTTGTCACTTCTTTTAGCTTACACTGGTTGCAACATCATTTTTAATAGTTACTGTATACCCACCAATTTTTAAAGTACCATCTTCAACACGTCCGTTTGCATCATATTTCAATGTTCCACCATTTTCTGGGGCACTACCTTTGTAAAAAACATCAATTGAAACTGCAGCACTATTTACTGTAGCAGTAATTTTGTTTCCTTTGTCTGAAGTTGTAAATGTTACTCCACTTACATCAAATGCACCATTTGGGTCATCTACTTGTTTTTCACCAATTGCTTGTTCAACCGCTTTCATATATCCATAAGCTGAATCCTTTGCTGAATTCTTTTTTGCTTTTGTGATAGTTCCCATGATAAGTGGTGTTGCAATTAATGCGATAACTGCTAAGATAACAATAACAGCTAATAATTCGATTAATGTAAATCCTTTTTGATTTGACTTCATAATTCTTCCTCCTATTTTTTATACAACCATAATATACCATATTTTTTTCTGAATTACAACCATCAATTACAATTACTTTTATTTTGTGGATTCCTATTTGCAAAGAAAAAAAAGAAGTTTATCACCTCTTTAACTTACACTGATTGCAATATCATTTTCAATAGTGATTGTATAACCACTAATTTTTAATGTACCAGCTTTTACTCGTCCATTTTCATCATATTCAAGTAGACCACCATCCTCTGGTTCACTACCCTTATAATTTACATCAATTGACACAGCTGGACTAATAGCAGTCCAAGCTCCACTTGAAGATTTTGTTCCAAGTTGAACACTTTTTCCTTTTTGACTATCTTTAGTTGCAACTTTTAACGTTTTTCCACTAATATCAAATGCACCATTTGGATCATCTACTTGTGCTTCACCAATTGCTTGTTCCACTGCTTTCATATATCCATAAGCAGAGTCTTTCGCTGAATTTTTCTTAGCCTTTGTAATTGTTCCCATGATAAGTGGGGTTGCAATCAATGCGATAACCGCTAAGATAACGATAACAGCTAATAATTCAATCAAGGTAAATCCTTTATTACTTGCTTTCATAACACACCTCCTATACTCTACTAATAGGGTAACATAATCTAAATAGGATTACAATATAGAAAAATGAAATTTACATAATGTTTACCAAAAAAAAGATGAATTTTACATCATCTTTTTATTTGGAACGATTGGTAAAACCATTTTGATATCTCATAGTGTACGCATCAATATCATCCAATATAACTTGTTGATTCATTGCTACAGCATCTATTTGTTCTCTTAAATTTCTTTCATAACGATTATGGACAAATGATTCAATGACCTGTTTTAATAATACAGGATCATTTAAATATTCAAAACCAATTTGACCACGTTCCATTTGATAAGTATCATTACTACTTTGTAATACATTAGAAAGTCCGTTTTCAATATATTCTGTAGGAACTTGTTCTAAATTTGTATCAAAATCGAATAAAGCTCTACCAGTATATTCAAAATCATTCGTTTGTTCTTTATAAAAAGACGTCTTTACAATATTTTTTAATAGCTCTGCTTCTATTTCCATTGGACTTACTTCACGGATGATTGCTCTTGCCCCATTGGTACTTGTAAATGATTGATAATCACTTTCAAGAATTGCTTTTAGAATTGCTCCACTGACCTGTCTTTTAGAATGATATTTATTCCAAGTATGGATACAAGCAAAATCTAGCTTTTGTAAATTCGTCATTTCATTCATCATTTTCACCTACTATGATAATGCCTTTCTTTTTTCTTGATATTCTTCCAACGCTTTTTCTTCTAGCGCTAAGCTTTCTCGTTCTTTTTCTACAATTGCCTCTGGTGCATGGCTCACATAACCAGTATTTGATAATAATTTTTGACGACGAGCAATCGAATTTTCTAAACGTTCTATTTCTTTTTCTATTTTTTCTTTTTGTTCTGCTTCATTTTTAGAATTATCAAAAATATATGCGATTTTATAATGTTCATAATGACTCGTTATCATATGTTTTTGAAATTCCTCTGGAAGTTCAGTTGTCTCTTCTGTCACTTTTAATAATTTAAAAATCAGTTCTTTTTCTTCACCTACAAAATATGCTTGCGCATCTTTTGGAACCTTTTGTTCTAATTTATAAGTACGAACACGTGTGATGAAATCAATCATCTCTTCCATTCTCTTCGCATCTTCTTGAAATAAGTATTCTTTTTCATAAGTTGGATAAGAACTTATCATAATA
>JAGZRP010000153.1 GCA_018381595.1 Bacillota bacterium | reverse complement strand
ATAAAAACAACAGTAAAAAACAATGATGTCTTAGATGAATTGTTAAAAAAATATAATTTAGAATTGGTATTAGATCCGAAAGACGAAAAGAAAAAAGAGGAAAATACAAAGGATACGAAAAAAGGAAAGAAGTGAAATTATGAAAATTTTATTGCACTCAGATAAAATGAAAGAAATTGAAAAAAGTGGTGTTGGACGAGCAATTGTTCATCAGCAGGAAGCTTTGAAATTGAATCATGTCGATTATACATTAAATCCAAAAGAGGATTATGATATTGTCCATATTAATACTATTTTTCCAGAGTCTTATTTAATGGGGAAGAGGGCCAAACGAAAAGGAAAAAAAGTAATTTTTCATGCCCATTCTACCGAAGAAGATTTTAGAAATTCATTTATTCTATCCAATCAAGTTTCTCCACTTTTTAAAACGTGGTTGAAGACTTGTTATTCTTCAGCGGACTATATTATTACGCCAACTCCATACTCAAAGAGATTATTAGAGGCATATGATCTTGGAAAACCAATTGTTGCAATTTCTAATGGAATTGATTTAAAGTTTTATCAAAAAGAAGAACACGATCGTGAAGATTTCCGTAAACAATTTGGCTTTTCAAAAGACGATAAAGTAATTATGAGTGTAGGGCTATATTTAGAGAGAAAAGGAATTACTGACTTTGTTGAAATGGCAAAACGTATGCCAGAATACAAATTTATTTGGTTTGGATATACGAATTTAAATACCGTTCCTGCTCGTGTTAAGGAAGCTGTTACTACAAAATTAGATAATTTATTCTTCCCTGGATATATTTCAAGAGAGGAATTAAAAAAAGCTTATTTTGGCTCTGATTTATTTCTTTTCATGACACACGAAGAAACAGAAGGAATTGTATTACTAGAAGCACTTGCTTGTAAAACGCCAACCTTAATTCGTGATATTCCTATTTATGAAGGTTGGTTTGAAAATGGAAAAAATATTTATAAAGCAATGACCAACGATGAATTTGAGATTAAGATAAAAGGAATTTTAGAACATCAACTTCCTGATTTAACAGAAAAAGGATATGTAGAAGCACAAAAAAGAGATATTAAAGAAATTGGCAAAGAATTAAAAGAAGTTTACGAAACCGTGATGGAATTAGATACAGTAGAAAATAAATAATCTACTGTTTTTCTTTTGTCTTTATTTTGGTATAATGAAATAGGTGGTTGTATGAAAAATAATGATTTTAATATAGATGGTAGTTATAAAAGACTTGGATTTATTTTATTAAAAACGGGTGAACTGATTTCTTTTGGTTATCAGAATTTGTATGATGTCATTGAAAATTGTGGATATGAAGATATCGATGAAACCTATCATAATTCTGCAATGAATAAACAACTGATGCATCATCCTAAATTAAGTCATGTGAGAGAAATGATCGAAAGTGATTATGGGGAAGAATTGTTATATAGTCCCTTTTTTCCGAATGACAAGGTGATATCTACTCTAGTTACTCTTTATGATGTTAGTATTTTTAAAAAAGTATCTATCCCTACAGAGGAACCCGTTGATTTGTTATTACTTAGAAATGGAATTACGGAGGAAGAAATCAAACAACTTCAGAAGTTATGGAAGCAGACTACTATTTTTCAAAGATTAAAATTATGTAGAGAATACACAGAAGATGGTTATATCGATTATGATTCGATGGAAGAATATATGAAAGAAAAGAAGCCAAAAAGAAGATAGGTGTTAGATGATGAAAGAAAAAACAAATAAGTACGAATCTCATTATTTAGGGTTTCTTCAGCTTCCTACTGGAGAAATTTTTCCTTATGGGAATTTTCAAAACGGATGGACACCAGAAAATAGAACACATATTAGAGCATTGGGAGAATGTTTAAAAAGGGAAGCAAAACTTCATAGTTTACTTCCGTATTATGAACAAGGATTATATTCTGACCATCATTATCCTTGCTTTGAATTATATTTGGTTTCCAAAGGAGTTAATATTATTTTGAATCTATCTCGTACCAATCAAATAGAAAATTCTATTTGTTGTGCCCGAGATGGAATTACAGAAACAGAAGTCGATGAATTGGAAAAATTAAATGAAGATATAGGAATTTTAAATTATGGTATTTTAAAAGAATGCTATATCATTGAAAATAAAAAAGAGTTTCGTATGATGGAATCATTTGATGATATTAAAAGTTATGCGAAGAGAAGATAGGAAGCAGGGGTTAGATGCAAAAGAAGGTAAACATAATTATTTGGGGGTTTGTCATTCTTTTAGCGACAGGAATTGGAATTGCTTATTTCACAAAAAAAAATCAGTTTCAATTATATAAAAGAAATTTATTTTATATGGATACTTATATTGAAGTAAGAATTTATTCTAAGGATAAAGAAAAAGCAGAACAGGCTTTAGATGGTGTTGAGGCAATTTATAAAGAATATCATCAATTATCGGATCCCTATAAAAAATATGATGGGCTTACCAATGTTCATACCATTCGTTACAATCGAAAAAGGGATGCATATTTAAAAATTGATAAGAAATTATATCAAATGATTGAATATGGTTTGGAATGGATGGAAAAAAGTGATGGAAAATTAAATATTGGATTGGGGCAAGTGATTGATTGTTGGAAAAAATATCGTGAACTTAAAAATGGAGTTCCTTCTAAAGAAGAATTAGAAGCGTTGAAAGTGGATACTGAAATCATATTAAAAGATGGGGATTCCATTTTAAATAATCATCCAGCGATTGATTTAGGAAGTATTGCCAAAGGATATGCTACGGAGGAAGCAAGTGCTTATTTAAAAAAACAAGGAATGACTCGTTTTTTAATTAATGCAGGTGGTAATGTAGAAGTTGGTCTTTCTGACTCTGAAAGAAAATATAAAATTGGAATTGAAGATCCTAATACGGGCGGTGTCTTTACCATTGCTAATGTTACCAATCAAAGTGTTGTTACAAGTGGGGGCTATGAGCGTTTTTATGAGTATCAAGGTAAAAAATATCATCACATTATTCATCCAGAAACGTTATATCCAGCTGATTATATGAAAAGTGTTACAGTAATTACAGATAACTCCAAACTAGGTGATATTTTATCAACTACGTTATTTTTAATGCCAATTGATGAAGGAAAAAAATTAGTAGAAAACATGGATGGGGTAGAAGCTATCTGGTATGGAAAAGATGATAATATCACACGTTCTAAAGGATTTAAACAGTATGAATCGTAGTGATAAATGGTTAATTGGTATTCTGATAATGAGTTCTCTTTTGATGATGCTTACCCTTTTTTTCGTTCCTAAAAAAGAAGGAACTTTTGCAGTAGTTACTTATCGAAACAAAGAAGTAATGACGATTGATTTAAAAAAAGATGCTACTTATCAAGTGACTGCGAAAAATGGGGATGTGACTTTGGTTGTGAAAGATGAAAGTATCAAAGTGGCAAGTG
>JAGZRP010000152.1 GCA_018381595.1 Bacillota bacterium | reverse complement strand
ACTTTTGATAATCAGATGTTTCAATGGTTGTAATCATGACTCCTGGAATAAATTCTTCCAGAGAGTCCTCTGTATAACCTTTTAATGATTTTTGATATCCTTTATCTAAAACACTCGTATCCTTAATATTTGCTTGCGTATAAATTGCATGAATTTCTGAATATTTGGTTGGACCTTCTATTTTCTTTAATCTATCAAAAACTGGCTTCATTTCTTCATAAGAAGATGCAGTAACAGAAACACTTGCGTCATAATCAATTTGATCAATAGCACTATCTGTTCCATATAAACCATATTTTAATAATCCAGAGAAGGTAACAAATAAAACCATACTAATAAATAATGAAACAACGGTAACACGATATTTCTTTTTATTTCGCTTCATATTTTTTAAAGCAATGATCCCTTCTATCCCAAATAATTTAGAAATCCATTTTGGTGTTTTCAACTTTCTTTTTTCTAACTTAATATCATCATTTTGACGAATTGCTTCAATTGGTTGCACTTTACTTGCTCGTTTGGCTGGCAAGTAAGCACTGATAAAAATCACAATTGTCATAAAGATAACTGGTACTAAAATAAAAATTGGATAAACATAAAATTGGAATGGAACATCAAACATATCTGGAATTAATTGATTAATAATATCCATTGTCACTTTAATTCCCAATAATCCTGATAATATTCCAATTGGAATTCCAATAATAGCAACAAAAATTGCTTCAAAGAATACTGTTTTACGTAATTGTTTTTTCGTTGCTCCAACACTTGAAAAAATTCCAAATTGTTTTTTACGTTCCATGACAGAAATATTAAATTAATTATAAATGACAACAATACATGCGATAGAAATTAATGTTAATATAAATGCAACAATTGCGATTAATGTAAAATTATAATTTTGATATCTACTATTTCCATTCAATGATAAATATTCTTGGTTATAATTTAATCCAGAATACATACCATCATCTGAGGTTTTTGTTTTGTGTAATTGTTCGGCTAAATGTTCGGATTCTGGATAAGTATCTCTAAGATTTTTATATGTAATATAAACTGTAGAAGATGCGTTTTCACTCATGTTTCCACCAATATACATAGAGCCAATATATCCTTGGAAATAGTTACCATAAGCGTCTCCAACATAAGTTCCAACAATTTTAAATGTTTTTTCTCCTTGCTCTTGGAACTTTGGTTCAGAAGATTCTGCTTCATATTCGCTTAAAGAATCATCTTCCATTGGTAAAAATTCCCCGATTTTTAAAGTAATCGTATCCCCAATTTTTAGCTGAGGATTTTTTGTTTTCATAATACGTTGTGCAACAAGAATTTCATTTCCATTTTTAGGAAGCCTTCCCTTTAATTCACGAAATGAATCTTGATATTCTTGATTCATCGTATAAATGTGAAAATAATCCGTTTCATCTGTTTCACTTCCATATCTTACCGCATCCATTTCTAAAGAACGACGCGCATAATTTTTTACTTTCACATTATTTTCAACTAAGGAAAGATCTTTTTTAGAAACATCTTCAAAACTAGTATGGTAATCTCCGTTATATTTTACAATAGAATCTACCATATTTCTTTGAACACTTGAAAATAACAAACCAATCCCTACCATTAAAGCACATGATAAGATAACACCAATAATCGTAACAATCGTTCTTTGCTTGTTCATTTTTAATTGACGAATTGTTAATTTATTTAAAATATTCATTATCTCACCTGCTCGTCGCTTTTAATTTTTCCATCTTCAATGGTAATAATACGATCTGCTGCAAGTGCTAAATTATAATCATGCGTAATCATAATAATGGTCTGTTTATATTTCTTATTTGATAACTTTAATAATTCAATAATTTCAGCGCTTGATTTACTATCCAAGTTTCCCGTTGGTTCATCGGCAAGTAAAACTGCAGGTCGGTTCATCAAGGCACGACCAATAGATACTCTTTGTTGTTGTCCTCCAGATAATTCATTCGGTAAATGATGAATACGATTTCTCAAATCCAAAGTATCGATTAATTCATTTAAATAGTCTTTATCTACTTTTTTTCCATCCAATAAAACAGGAAGGGTCATATTTTCTTCTGCATCTAAAATAGGAATCAAATTATAAAATTGATAAATCAGTCCTACTTGACGGCGACGGAAAATAGCAAGATTCACTTCATTCAATTTATAAACATCTTCCCCATCGACAAATACCTTTCCGCTGGTAGGTTTGTCAACAGCTCCTAAAATGTGAAGTAATGTACTTTTTCCACTACCACTTGCTCCAACAATTGCAACAAACTCTCCCTTTTCAACAGAAAAGCTCACATCATCCAATGCCTTTACTAACGTCTCACCTTTTCCATAAGTCTTTGTTAAATGCTCTGTTCTTAAAATTTCCATATTATTCCTCCTTTAATTTTTTAAATATGTTTCAAAAGATAATCCATTTTCGACAATTGTTTTTGCTTCTTCTCTTCCGGTATAACGATAAATAGATCGATTTGATTCATATCTTTTTACAAAACCATACTTGTAGGCTTGCTTTTCTAGCCAATCATAGATTTCCTGATTTTTCTCAGCATCTTTACTTCCAAAAGTAATCAGTAAACCACTTTTTTCTTCCTCTGAGCCATCGAAAACATATCCTTTTTTTAATAATAATTCAATGTGATCTCGTCCAGCACTTTTACTCATTTTTTCTAAGTCCTCGTGGGCTTTACTTGATATTTGAATATTCTTAAATGGTTCCAATTCTACAGATTCTACTTTAGAAACCGGTGTTTCTTGTGGTTTTTCTTTTTTCTCATCTTGAAAGCAATAATACTCACTAAAACCTAACAATCCAACAATCCCTACAATAATCGTTGTCATAATAATTCTTTCATATTTTGCATTAAACATGTTATCACCTACAACTACAGTATAGTAAATAGATATGACTTTTCTGTGACAAAATAAGTGACAGTTTCGTCACTTATACATTTGTCTTAAAAAATTTAATTTGAAACGTCGTTCCTTTTCCTTCTATACTTTCTACAGAAATAACGCCATCTTCCTTTTCAATAATTGTTTTTGACATATTTAAACCAATTCCAATGGATTCACTTGAGGAATTCTTTCCTTTATAAAAACGTTCAAAAATATGAGGTAAATCCTCTTTTTTAATACCACATCCATTATCTTGAATTAAAAATTCTAAAAATAATGGATTGTTGGTAATTTTAACAATAATCATGCCACCTTCTCCAGTATGTTCATGTGCATTTTTTAGTATATTTACAAATGCTTCCGTGGTCCATTTTAAATCGAGTGCGATCTTTTCTTTTTTATCACCAACTATTAAAATAGTTTGTTTTTTTAATTCTACTGGAATGTTAATCGGTTCTAAAGCTTTTTTGATTAATTTCCCAGCCTCTACCTCTTCTTTTTTGAATATGACTGTTCCAGAGTCAATTCGTGACATTTTTAATAATGTTGTA
>JAGZRP010000151.1 GCA_018381595.1 Bacillota bacterium | reverse complement strand
TCAAATTTGGATAAAATAAAGCATCCTTACGAATTAATTATACAATATTTTGTGGGAAAAGAAAAGACTATTAACAAAATACTTTGTCAACAGTCTGAAAGAAAAATAATTGAATTATTTTTCTTTTATTTATAGTTTAATGGTTTCAATTCTTCTAAAACAAATTCTCCATCTTTTCTGATTAATACATCATCAAAGTATACTTCTCCTCCACCATAGTCTTCTCTTTGAACAAGAACCATATCCCAGTGGATAGAACTTTCATTTCCATTGAATGCATCTTCATATGCTGCACCAGGTGTAAAATGGATACTTCCAATAATTTTCTCATCATATAAGATATCTCCCATTGGATTTTTAATTTCAGGGTTTAATCCAAATGAGAACTCCCCAACATAACGTGCACCTTCATCTGTATCAAAGATTTCATTTAATTTTTCATTGTCTTCATTACAAGTTGCTTCTACAATTTTTCCATCTTTGAATGTTAGAGAAACATTGGTGTAAATATTTCCTTGATATGGGCATGGTGTGTTAAATGTAATAGTTCCATTAACACTATCACGAACCGGAGCAGTGTAACATTCTCCATCTGGAATATTTGCTTTTCCACAACAAGGAATGGCTGGAATTCCTTTGATAGAAAAAGTAATATCTGTATTAGGACCAACCATTCTTACTTTATCTGTTTTTTCCATTAATTGTTTTAACGGTTCTATCATATCTGCCATTTTTTTATAATCGATTGTCATAACATCCATTGCGTATTTTTGAAATTCTTCTGTTGTCATATGTGCTTTAAATGCATCTAAATCAGATGGATAATTTAGTAATGTCCATCTTCTATCATTGACACGAATATTTCGAATATCTTTCGTAGCTTCCCCCAATTCTTTACGAAATTCTTTCGTAATATTTTTGGAATTATATTCGTTGTCTAAATAGCGAATATGAATAAAACAATCAAAGTTATCAATATCAAACTGATCTTGTGCTTTCATTAATGGAATGCGAGAAGAAGTTGCAAGCTCTTGTTCCAGTGTACGAATCCCACTATCTGTAATTCTTACAAACGGAATTCCTCCTACCTCTGAAATCTTTTTTACAAGTTCTACTAAAAGTGGTTTTGCAATCAAGGCACTTTCAATTAAAACACGATCATTTTCTTTTACTTCTAGTGAATAATTCACAATGGTACTACTTAATACTTTTATTTTTTCTAACATGTGTCATCACTCTTTTCTTTTCATATACTATCCTTGAAGGGGGTATTTTCGTGAATTATAATTCTTATCCAACATACAGTTATCAAATGCCTGTAGGAAATCAATCTATGTATGATTATCGTAGACCAAACCGTCCAGGAAATCCTAATCGTCCAGGAGGCTCAAATGATGACCGTCTTGTTGGTGGATTTTTAGGACCATTTATTTTAGGTGGAATTACAGGAGGCTTACTTGCACCTGCTTTTTACCCAAGACCATATTACTATAATAATTATTACTATCCACCATACTACTATTATAGACCATATTAATTGTGATATACAAAATAGAGCCCTAATTTTTTAAATTAGGGTTTTATTTTTATCCACATACTGCGTATTGACAATAATACCATCCAGTTCCTATTTGGTGGCAAATATAAGCGTTTTTTATAAATTGTCCATATGGTGATGTTTGAATTTCTACCCATGTATTTAATCTATAATATACATCAGTAGGACAATTATTCACAATAACAGGGGTTGGATTGTATGGTTCTGTTAACTGTGTCACAATTTTTGCTATCGGTGCTCCTTCTCTACTATCATCCATTGGATTATAGCTAGCTGGTGCTGAACCTGTTGGGGTTGGTGTTACAGTTGGAGTTCCTGTAACCGTTGGACTTGGTGATGGGGATGTAGAGCATGCTTTCTTTTCAATTTTTAAATTGTCAGAATCTCCTGTTGCACAATATCCTTGATATTGTATTTTCACTGTTGCTTTATCTTTCGTATCCATAGTAATGGTACCTGTTCCAATAATCGCACCATCTACTTCAAGTTTCTTACTGCCTAACATTAAATTCTCATTATTAACCGTATATTCTCCTCCGGTGTATATCTCATTTTCTGTCTGGTAATAAATAATTGCTTTCACCATTCCTTTGACAGATTCCCGAATGGTTTCCGTTTTTGAACGTTCAATTTGCATATTCACAAGTGGTACTGAAATCAATGCGATAACAGATATTACAACAATCACTGCTAATAATTCAATTAAGGTAAATCCACGTTTATTCATACTATCATCCTCTATTCTTCTTTCATTATAGCATGAATTCTACTCAAAAAAAAGTGAAGTCATGATTGTTATTTTATTTTTTCGAGTGAAAAATAAAGCAAAGAAAAAGAAGCATTATTTTGCTTCTTCAGTTGCTCTGACTTCACGAATGACAGTTACTTTAATCGTACCAGGATATTGCATTTCATCTTCTATTTTATTTTTAATATCACGTGCTACTTTATAACTTTCTAAATCGCTAATTTCATTTGGTTTTACAATGACACGAAGTTCACGACCTGCTTGAACAGCAAATGTCTTATCAACACCTTCAATATCGTTTGCAATATTTTCAAGTTCTGTTAAACGTTTCATATAATTTTCTAATGAATCGTTCCGAGCTCCTGGACGAGATGCAGAAAGTGTATCTGCAATTGCTACCAGTCCTGAAATCACACTCGTTGCTTCCGTATCTCCATGATGTGATTCAATCGCATTAATAACAATATCAGATTCATGGAACTTACGAGCAATATCTGCTCCAATTTCAACATGACTTCCTTCTACTTCATGGTCAATGGCTTTTCCAATATCATGTAAAAGACCTGCTCTTTTGGCAACTAAAACATTTTCGCCAATTTCACTTGCCATTAATCCAGACAAGTTTGCAACTTCCATAGAATGTTGTAATGCATTTTGACCAAAACTTGTTCTAAAGTGTAATTTACCAATTAACTCTACTAATTCTGGTTCTACTTTGGTAAGACCTAGTTCAAATAATGCATTATTTCCATATTCTAATATTTTCGCATGCATATCTTCGCTTACTTTATCGTAAAGTTCTTCAATACGTGCCGGATGGATTCTTCCATCTTTAATTAATGTTTCAATCGTAATTCGTGCAATCTCACGACGTAATGGATCAAAACTAGATAAGACAATTGCTTCTGGGGTATCATCAATAATTAAATCAACTCCAGTTACTGCTTCAATGGTACGAATGTTACGTCCTTCTCTTCCGATAATACGTCCTTTCATATCATCACTTGGTAATGTTACAACGGTTACGGTTTGTTCATTTGCAACATCCGCTGCATATCTTTGCATAGCAGATAAAATAATTGCTTTTGATTTTTTATCTGCTTCTAATTTTGCTTCACTTTCTTTATCTTTAATCAACGATGCGATTTCCAAACTCATCATATCTTCTACGTTTTTCAGAACCATAT
>JAGZRP010000150.1 GCA_018381595.1 Bacillota bacterium | reverse complement strand
CTTTTTGTTTCCTTTTTGATGGTGAGGCAAGTTGTGGAACATGGCCAGTGTAGTAAAGAAAATAAGATAGTACAAATTGCTGTAATATACGTCCATCCATGGCTCACTAATAAATCTTTTAACTGTACCAAATCACTCATATCTGTCATTACACCTGTCGATAAGTATGTCATAATCATGATTGGTATCACAATTTCATTGGCTGGAAAGCCTAATATAAATGCGAATAAAATAACACCATCTAATCCAATTACTTTGGCAAATGGGTCTAAGAAATTAGAACAGGTTGTGAGTAAAGATACGCCTCCTAGGTTTGTGTTTGCAAGAATCCATATCAATAATCCAGCAGGTGCTGCAACGACAATTGCCCTCCCTAATACAAAAAGAGTTCTGTCACAAATAGAACGGACAATGACTTTTCCTATTTGTGGTTTTCTATATGGTGGTAGTTCCAAAGTAAATGAAGATGGAACTCCTTTTAATACCGTCTTTGATAAGAAATAGGAAGATACAAAAGTCATTAAAATCCCAAATAAAATCACACCGGTTAAAATTAATGCATTATAAAAAGAATATTGTAATCCAGAACGAAAGCCAACTAAAAACATCGTAATAATTGAGATAATGGTTGGAAATCTTCCGTTACATGGCACAAAGTTATTCGTTAAAATGGCTATCATTCGTTCTCTTGGGGAATCTATAATTCTAGCTCCTACGACTCCTACTGCATTACAACCAAACCCCATGCACATGGTTAGGGCCTGTTTTCCACAGGCATGGCATTTTCTGAATTGTTTATCTAAATTAAATGCAATCCTTGGCAAGTATCCTAAATCTTCTAATAATGTAAACAGTGGAAAGAAAATAGCCATTGGTGGTAGCATCACAGAAACCACCCAAGTTAATGTTTTATAAATTCCATCAACTAGCATTCCACTTAGCCAAGTTGGGCTATTCAAAATTTCAAAAAATTGTCTGACATAAGTTTCTAACCAAGAAAAGAGGCGAAATAACATATCAGATGGATAATTTGCTCCTATCATTGTTATCCAAAAGATAAGAAATAGTAAGCACAACATAATTGGAATCCCAGTGATTTTATTTGTTAAAATCTTATCTATTTTTCTATCTTTTTTCGCATAGTTTTCATTTTGGAAAGTAACCACTTCTTTTGCAATTTCTTCTCCCTTTTCTACAATGGTTTTCACAATTCTTGTTTTTAAATTAAAATGTAACAACCCATCTTCTTTTAATTCTTTTCTAGCAATTTGAATCACTTCTTTGATATCTTCATGTTCTTCTAATCTAAAATTCGTATTCCCTTCTAAAGATGCTATTAAGCTTTTATCCCCTTCAATTAATTTGAGTGCTAGAAAACGACTACTCAAGTATTCAGGTAAATGTTCTTTTAAGACTGGTTCTACTTTTGCAATTGCCTTTTCAATCGCCTCTTCATATCTTATCTCATATCCAATCTCTTCCTGATTTCCTATTTTGTCAATTTCTTCTACTAATTCATTTAATCCAATTCCCTCTCGAGCACTGGTCCCAATCACTGGAACCTGTAGTCTTTTTGATAATTGTTCTAAGTCAACTTCAATATGTTTCTTTTTTGCTTCGTCTAACAAATTGACAACAACTATCACATGTTTTGTTAATTCCATTGTCTGTAATACCAAGTTCAAGTTTCTTTCTAAACACACGGCATCACATACAACACAGATTCCATCGTGTTTTTCAAAACAGATAAAATCTCTTGCACACTCTTCTTCTTTTGAGTGTGCGATCAATGAGTAAGTACCTGGTAAATCATATGTTAAATAATTTGTTTTTTCATGCGAAAAATATCCACTCGCATTACTTACTGTTTTCCCAGGCCAATTTCCTGTATGTTGCTTTAAACCAGTTAATTCATTAAATACAGTACTCTTTCCAACATTTGGATTTCCGGCAAGTGCGATGGTTTTCTCATGCGTTAGGCTTTTGTTTTTTCCCTGACGCCACAATCGTTTCATAAATACCCCCTATTATTCAATTGTAATTTTTTTCGAATCCTCAACACGAAGGGCAATCACTGCACCACGTATCAAGTATGCAATCGGATCTTTAGAAAAACTTTGAAATAAACATTCAACAGTTGTTCCTTCTATCAATCCAATATCTAATAATCTTCTTTTCATATCATCATCAGTTTGTAATGATACAACTTTTGCCTTGCATCCAGGCATTAATTCACTTAATGTATTCATATTTTTCATATCTCCTCATAAATTCATATAAAGTTTCCTTTGTCTAACAAATCTAATTTATTATATGAAGGACTTTAAAAAAGGAGATAGGCTATGGAAGAAAAAAGTGAATTTTATACACTAGTTGGATACCGAAAAAAAGAAGATAACCCCATGACAGAAGCAATGGAAGACTATTTAGAAATGATATACCGAGAACACTTGAATCATAAAAAAATTACAGTCAAAGAGTTAGCACAGCAATTAAATGTAAAACCTTCATCTGTTTCTAAAATGATTGAACGCATGCGAATTCAAGAACTGGTAACACAAGAAAAATATGGAACTGTTTTTTTAACAGAGAAAGGATTTCAATTTGGAAAGTATTTATTGTGGAGACATGAAATTTTAGAAACTTTTTTCAAGATGGTGAATCAAAATGATTATAAATTAGAACTGGTTGAAAAAATAGAACATTTTATTGACCCTATCACTTTAGAACATATGAAGGAATGGATCAAAAAATAAGAAGTAACGACTTCCTATTTCTTTTCTTTGATTACTTGATATGCATATTTTAACTTTTTTGTTAAAATACTTGGATACTTACTTGTGTTCTTTGATTCTAATACAGTTTCTTCCAAATGACATTTTTTACTCATATAATGATATTCAACAAAATTACTAATAAATTTGCTAAGTCTTGCTTCACTGTAAGTTTCAATGATTTTATCTAAATTACTTATCCCCAAATGATTTCTAACATCTTGTAAGGCAAAAAATCGCATCACTGTTGTTATGTTTAATTCTCGATTGAATAATCGTTTTCTCAAAATCAGAATCCCTTCTTGTGACAGTTCTTGAAATAGATTTTCTTTTAGACAATAATGATAAACCGTTTCTAAATATAAATCCTCATAACTTTCAAGTTCCAATTGGCATGCTTTCTGAAAAATTTCTGGACGAGTAAAGAAAAGATTTTCTTTTACAAGATAAAAGAATTTTTCTTTTGGATTGGTACTGAAATTCATTTGATAAGTTTCATAGAGGAAAACTAGATTTGTCGCAAAATCTGAACAAGCACCAGATGAGGTGAGTTGTAAATTCTCTTTTCTTAATAATGTGTATAACTTTAGGATTGTTTCATTTGTTTGATGATTATCAAATAATTCTGAAAATTCTGAAAAAAAAGATTTTAAACTAGAAACAGATTTTTCTATATTATTTATTTTTAGACAAATCACAATATGATTCAGTGCTAAAAT
>JAGZRP010000149.1 GCA_018381595.1 Bacillota bacterium | reverse complement strand
TCATTAAACTTACATACAAATCCTAAGGGCATAATTACATTTGTGACAACACATTCCGCTAATTCATTATGTGATGTTAAAAATATAATGGCAGAGTTTAAATCATCTTTTCTGATCATTCGAGCAATATCAATACCAGACTTATTATTTACTTCAATATCTAAAATATAGATTTTATTCGTTCCATGTTGTTTCATTTCGCTCATAAACTCTTGATTATAGTCGACAAATTTATGATTTTTATAAGCAATATTGTTTTTAATCATAACTTTATCAATTACTTTTACTACATTTTCGACAATTTTTTCATTGTTATCGCAAACAATAAAATTAATCATTCTCTCACTCCTTATCCATTCTCACATTATAACATGTTATCCAATAATTACCAATAAATTTCTACCTATTGACGTTACTATCCGCAACTATTGTCAAAAAATGAAGCCTTTTGGCCTCATTTGATATTTGTAACCCGGTGTTCAATTCTATCCCATCCAATGTTTTTTCTAAACAATGCATGTAATGCACAGGGAACATAAGTTACTAGAAAAAATGGATGACAAATAATTGTATTTATCTTTACAGTTTCAGTTAAGTTTAAAGTAGTTTTTTCTTTATCTAATAAATATGTAGAAAAGATTAATAATACTGCATATATAATAAAAACCATTCCTATACTGTATATTAAATATATCAATCCTAATGGATTACCTATTATAAAACAAGCGATAGCTGTCATTAAATTTTGAAGTATAAACAAAATAACACCTGTGACCATGAAAATATACGGAATCACACCAATCATTTCTGAACGAATACTCCCTGGATTTTTAGGATTATGTTTTAACTTTTCTTTTAACAAAGGAATATACTTTTTTCTTGCATTGATAAACCCTTTAATCCAGCGAATTCGTTGTTTTTTTGACTGTTGATATGTAATGGGTTGTTCATCGTAAAATTCTGCATCTATATTATAATACATTTTGTAACCATGTAAAATGCTATGTAGTGTCATCTCATAGTCTTCTGTTAAACTATGGAATGGAAATCCATTCCATTCCTGAATTAACTCTTGCGTAACAAAATATCCAGTTCCAGATAAAATAATATTTCCATGATAATTAATTTTACTTTGATTAATTAATGTATTTAACATGGAAAACGTCATTGTAGAACAAGAAGCAATCATACTTTCATTTCCATTCTTACAGTTACGATATCCTAATGTAATATCATATCCTTTTTGATAATACGGAATCATTTGTTCTATAAAATCCTCTTTCAAAATATTGTCTGCATCAAAAATAAAATATAAATCATATACTTTTTTCTTTTCCTTCAAATATTGGATTGCTTCATCCAAAGCATATCCTTTTCTTTTTAAATCTAACCTTTTTCTAATAATAGGTGTGACATGATATTTTTTAGAAAGTTCATATGTAGGATCATCCTTAGATTCTATAATCACATATACGTCTTTCATATTTACTTGATATGTTTGTTCTTGAATACTTTGAAATAATCCTTCGATTACTTTTGATTCATAACGTGCAGGTATTAAAATACAAATAGATGGGTTCTTTTTATTCTTCGGTGTTAACTGAAAAGTATTCTTTTTTTCAATCATTCTTACATAACAAAAAATAGTAAAACCAATTATAATTAATACAATATATATTATATTTAATGTACTTAACAACCCCATAACTTTCTCCTTACTTCTCTACAGCTACCATATTTGGAAAGTATTTCTTTAAATATTCATCTGGATAATAGGTATCAAAAAACTCTCCAATCACAGTAAATGGTTTGATATGATTCCTTCTAAGTGTTTGTCTAATGAGTGCTGACCAAGAAATCAACATATCTAAAATTAAAAATACTAGTAATACCCTTGATACCATCATTCCTATGTCATATGGTATCTTTTCAATCATATTGGAAATCCAAGGATATATAAAATGAACTAACAATACAGAACAAACTCCCCAGAAAATCATAATCGGAACTGTTGTTCGGCCGTTTATGTTTAAAAGTTGACTAGAATAATCCCAAGATACAGTTCCAATAAATGTCTCTTGAAGAAAACTAATCGCATATTCAAATGCTCCTCCAAGAATAGATCCATATAGGAAAGTCTGATACCATTCTCTTTTTTTCTTAGCTAAAATATATATCATTAATACAGTCCCAGCTCCATATATTGGACTAAATGGACCATAAATAACTCCACGGCGATATTCCCAAACAAAACTACCGTCTTTTATATAATGTTTGATTAAAGTTAATATTTGTTCATAGTAAGTCCCTACGACACATCCTATTACAAATAAAATAAATAATTTATAAAACGACAAGCCCTTTGCAAATATTTTCTTTTCCTTCATTTTGTTACCTCTTACTGCATACTACTAAATTTAATAGAAATTTATTACTTTTTTATATACCATGATTATAACATATTATTACATTTTATAAATGACTTTCATTTTTTTATAACTGGATAAAAAATAGCTGTGAGACATAATATAGGTATGATTGATATAAAACATCCCAAAATTACCATATTTCTTTTTACAATTAAATGAAAGATTACATACATAAATATTAAAAAGAAAGATACAAATACAAAATAATATAATAGTAAATATGGCAGTCTCTTTTTGAGTGTATTTTCTTTACAAAATGCATGCTCATAAACAAATTCAAACATAACAGAAAAAATACTTTCAACTGCTTCAAAAATTTCCATAATACTTTACCCCCTCTTTCTTTATAATGTTTTTTTCAACTAATATAACTTTATTGAAGGTTATATTTAAATAGCAATCTCCTTACTAATTATATCATTTTATATAAAAAAACTCGATACAAGTACCAAGTTTATCTTAATGGACTTCAAATCATTTATTTCTATATTTAAGAATTGCCAACTGATTTTTTCTTTAACTAATTGTTGCAAAAATTTCATGAATATTTCCATCCGGATCTGCAAATAGAGTATTTCTTTGTCCCCAAGGCATATCTTCCGGAGGATGAATAGAAGTTGCTCCAGCTAAAATTAATTTAGCATATGTTTTATCTACATCAGCTGGGGTTTTACACGGAAAAGCAAGTTCAAATAATTGGCCAGTTGCTTTCTTTTCATATTTCTTTGTATAATCATACATTACATTTCTCAGACATATCGCAAATCTTACTCCTTCTGACTCAAATTCTATATAAATCCCAAAAAGTCAAGAACCTCTTCAAACTGGCACGTGACTATAATAGCTTTCAATTTTTTTTTTACTTATTTTTTAATTTATATTGGTTTATTTGTTGGTCTAAAAGATTTCTTTCTTCTTTATAGAAAAAAGATATGAACCTTGATATAACAGCATCTTTAACAACATCTTCTCTATTATATAAAGAATTTGTTAAATAACCTGTTATTCCTTTTGTTTGCTTATTATTATTTTCATTTATAATTTCACCGATAATCATATTAAGTGATCC
>JAGZRP010000148.1 GCA_018381595.1 Bacillota bacterium | reverse complement strand
ATACAATATTCTGTTTTGCAAGGAGAAGATAATGAAGTTAGATAAAGAACAACAAAAGCATTTTGCTGAAGCAATACGCAATGCTTCTAAGAAGAAAGGATTTAAAGTAAAGGGCTGTTCTATATATGATGACATTTTTTGGAAAGTATTACAAATGCCAAGTAATAGTAAACAAGCTGATTCACTAAGAGCAGTTGGGGCATTTAAAGCTCCGTCAATTTTAATAGAAAAAGGTCAAGATATAAAACAGGAATTACTTCACAGATATAAAACAATATTACCTGATGAATTAATAAAAATATGGGAAGATAATGGATTGGCAAGATTGATGGGAGGATATCTAAAAGTAGTAAATCCAGAAGATTATCAGGAACTGCTTAAGGAAACATATTTTAGAGGAAATATTTCGATTCCGATACTAGTGACGGCTTTTGGGGATATAGTAACATTTGAAGAAGACCAATATATTGGTATGGTGAAGTACAAAAATGGTAATTTCGTCATGCTCGCAAAAAATTTTAAACGTTTTATACAAAACCTTGGAGATGACTATTTTTTAGAAAAGTATTTTCAGATACCCCAGTATATAGAAGCAGTAAATAAATTAGGTAAACTGGAGCAGGATGAGTGCTTTGGTTATGTGCCATTATTGGGATTAGGTGGTAGCGAAAAGATTCAAAATCTGAAAAAAGTAAAAATTAGAGAATACATTGAATTAATATCACAGCTGGTGGGAAAAATTGGAATGTAGTAATGTTTATAAAGGAAAAATAGTTTAAAATAAGTATTTGATCTAAGTTCCGGGATATGGTCTCGTACGACCTGACGACCTCAATGCCCGAATACGCAGACGGAACGAGGGGGATTACGCAGGAGGATGTGGATGAACTGAACCGGATACTGTGGAAGTATGAGATAAACACGCCCAACCGTATTGCACATTTTTTGGCACAATGCGCTGTTGAGTCGCAAAGAGGATATGGCAGGGTGGAGCAATATAACCCGCCCGATCCGATTACTTATTTCACGGGAGAATATGAAAATAATAATAGAGCAAAGAATCTTGGCAATACCGAGAAGGGAGATGGCCCTTTATTCAGTGGAGCAGGGGCAATACATATTACCGGAAGAGCAAATTATCAGGCGTTCAGTGATTATATGGGAGATGAGCGCATTATCACGGATGGAGCGCTTTATGTAGGGCAAAACTATTATTGGGAATCCGCAGGGTTTTACTGGAGCATTGGGAAACCGAGGACAGCGAATGATGATAGGTATGATTTAAATAAGAAATGTGATGAAAATGCGAGTGTGGAGGTAATTACACGCATTATCAATGGAGGAAAATCGAAGCTGGAGGAAAGAGAAAAGGCATACGCATATTTTTCGGAGGTAATTCAATGAAAACAATCCAAAAAGCAATAAAAAAAAGATGGTTTTTTAGAAATAATGTGGTTAATAAATCTCGCACCATTGGTGCGAGAAATGGAGATGGATATGGAAAAAAGTGAAATTGTGGGATATGAGCCGTTGGTCAATGACTTAAAGCTATTGATAAATAAAAAGCAATATCATGTTTTGAAAATGATAAATGCGGAGACTATTAATTTATATTGGGAAATTGGAGAAGAGATTTATAAACAACAAGAACAAAATGGATGGGGAAAATCTATTGTACAAGTATTGTCAAAAGAATTACAGAAAGAATTTCCGGGAGCAAAAGGTTATTCAGCCGCTAATCTGTGGAGAATGCGTAATTTTTACTTGACTTATCGTGATTCTGAAAAACTCGCACCATTGGTGCGAGAAATTAGCTGGAGCAATAATATAATTATCATGGAGAAATGCAAAGATGATTTACAAAGAGAATTTTATATTCAGATGACAAAGCGATATGGTTGGACAAAGCGTGTATTGACTAATTTTATTGAAGCACAAACATATGAAAAATATTTGTTGAATCAGACCAATTTTGATTTAACATTAACCGAAGAGAGAAGAGTACAGGCAAAATTAGCAGTAAAGGACGAATATACCTTTGATTTTGCGGAACTCTCACCGGAATATTCAGAACACGAGCTGGAAATGCAGTTAGTAAACAATATTAGGTCATTTTTGATAGAAATGGGTGGTGATTTTACATTTATTGGAAATCAATACCATTTGATGATAGGAAGCAGGGATTTATATATTGATCTATTGCTTTTTCATAGAAGGTTGAGAAGTCTGATAGCCATAGAGTTAAAAATAGGTGAATTTGAAGCAGAATATGCTGGAAAGATGCAGATGTATTTGACGGCATTGGATGAACAAGTTAAATTGCCTGACGAGAATCCATCTATTGGTATTATTATTTGTAAGAGCAAGGATAAAATGTATGTAGAATATGCCTTGAAGCAAATAAATGCACCGATTGGGGTGGCTACATATCAGTTACGAAATACACTACCAGAAGAGATGAAAGCAATGTTGCCGGAACCGGAGGAGATTGTTAAGAGGTTGAGGATATTTGAGAAAGAATGAAATGAGAAAAATGTTACATCCTTAGAATATTGTGATATACAAAAATGATAAAAATTGGAGACATGATAATGAGGATTTTACTAGTAGAACCTAATTATAAAAACAAATATCCGCCAATGGGATTGATGAAGATAAGTACATACCATAAAGGGCGTGGGGATGAAGTGACTTTTTACAAGGGGGTTATGGATTCAGCGGAATTTTATGGAAAGCATTATGATAGGGTATATATAACATCATTGTTTACGTTTTATTATAATCAGACTGTAAAAACAATAAAGAGTTATGAAAAACTTATTTCGCCAGAGATTAACTGATTCAAGCATTTTGGGGTTAGGTGATTCTGTAAATATTGATATACTTCCGTTAGACTATTCCATTTTGGATGATATAGTATATAAGTATCCGGCAGGGGATAATTATTTTGCTTATATTAGTCGAGGTTGTACAAACAAGTGTAGCTTTTGTGCAGTTCCGATACTGGAACCTGAATTTTGTATGACTAATAATATAGTACAATAAGTTAAAACAATAGGTGAGGAGTTCGGAGAAAAAAAGAATTTATTGTGTATGAATAATATTACAAAAAATAGATTGATTGATTCAGGTTGGAAAGAACAACGAAAAATTAATACTGACGCAGAGACCATATACAAACAGCTGCGTGAAAAAGAAGAGTAGCTGGCAGCGGTTCTTCCACAATCGTGAGTTCCATAACGTAAATTGCAGATTCTGTGGTGCACTCCATAACGTTGATTGGGCAAATATAAGCGTCCTCTCACAAGTCATCCATAACGTAAATGAAAGAAAAACGGTGCAGACAAATATGATTTCCTTCGTGAGCCATGGAGATAAGACTCTTCAGAGGCTTATCGGAATGTCCGGCGAACAGGAACATCATATTTCGTCTGTACCGTTTTTCTTTTCATAAACCTATAAAATTCTGACTTGTGAGAGGACGCTTATATCTGCCCTTCA
>JAGZRP010000147.1 GCA_018381595.1 Bacillota bacterium | reverse complement strand
ATTTTACAATTTATTATATAAAAAAGAGTACACTTATGTACTCGTAATTACGCCTCCATTTGGATGTAATACTTGCCCTGTCATATAACTTGCATCATTGCTTGCTAAAAATAGATAACAAGGTGCTACTTCTACTGGTTGCCCTGCTCGGTTCATTGGTGTTTCACTGGTTCCACTTCCAAATGTCTCTACCTCTTCCTCAGAATAACTTGCTGGTATCAGTGGTGTCCAAATAGGTCCAGGAGCTACTGCATTGACACGGATTCCATCTTTTACAAGGCTTTGTGATAAAGATCGAGTGAGAGCTAGTACGGCTCCTTTTGTTGCACTGTAGTCGATTAAAAGAGGTTCTCCACGGTATGCGGTAATACTTGTTGTATTAATAATAGAACTTCCCTTTTTCAAATGCGGAAGCGCTGCTTGGATTAAATAAAAATAAGAAAGAATATTGGTTTCAAACGTTTCTAATAATTGTTCCTTACTAATTTCTTCAATACTTCTCTTAATATATTGAACTGCATGGTTATTAATTAAAATATCAATTTTACCAAATTGTTTGATGGTTTCATTGACTACCTCACGACAGTGTTCTTCTTCTTTTAAATCTCCTGGTAATAATAAACATTTTCTTCCAATTTCTTCCACTCTACGTTTTGTCTCAATTGCATCTTTATCTTCATCGTAATAACAAATAGCTATATCAGAACCATGTTTTGCAAATAAATAGGCAATGGCTCTTCCAATTCCACTATCACCACCTGTTAGTAGTGTTACTTTTCCATCTAATTTTTTTACTTGTTCCATTTTTTCACTGATAGGAATTGGTTCCATGACATATTCGTATCCTGGCATTCGATTTTGGTGTTGTTTTGGAAACTGGACATTTACTTCTTTACACATTTCCCTTTTCATATCTCACCTCATATTCATTATATGGTACAAAAAAAGAACTTATGTGTTCTATTTTTTGGGTTGATGATAAAGCCTTTTGGTTTCTCCTGTATAACTACCATATACATTTCCTTTTAATTTATTAACTCTATCAATTTTTACACGAATAATATCTCCCAAGTGATATTCTACTCCTGAAATATTGGAAACACTGATATCTTTATAAAAAGTAAATTCATTTCGATTCAGAGGAATGATAACTTCTACATAATTATCTAATTCTACATGAATACTATGACTAGAAAGTTGGATAATTCTTCCATCATATTCTTCTCCAATATAGTTTTCCATATATTCAGCAATTTTTGTCTGAATAGCCTTTTCTTCTAATCTATCTGCTTTCGTAGACTCCATGGATATTTGATAAGCAATATCAGTTAATTCATCTTTTTTCGCCTGTATTGATATTGGTTGTTTTCCTTCAAAGAGATATTCTTTTACAAGGCGATGCGCAACGATATCAGAATATCTTCTAATGGGTGATGTAAAGTGAAGATATTTATCTAACCCTACGCCAAAATGAGGAAGCGGATTTGCTGAATATCTCGCTCTTGTTAAACATTCTAAAATAACTCGATGAACGATATCTCCATTTTCTAACTTTCTTGTTGCGTCTAATAATTCTTCTAATGCTTTTGGAGTAAAACCTTGCTGATTCATTTTATCCATGTATCTACCAATATCAATTCCCAATTCTAATAATATTTTATATGCTTGATTTAATTTTTTGATATTGAGTGTATCATGAATTCGATAAATACTTGGATATCCAGTTTGATATAGTTTCTGTGCGACGATTTCGTTAGCTAGTAACATAAATTCTTCTACCATTTTTTCACTAGTGCCACGTCTTCTATTCTCTATTTTTATCACCTTTCCGCTCGCATCAAAGAATAATCGAGGTTCTGGAACATCAAAAGATACAAAGCCTCTTCCCATTCTTCTTTTATGAAGAATTTGTGCAAGTTCATAGGCATCCATTAAATGGGGAACATAATCTTCATAATTTTTGGGAATCGTTCCAATCTCTAAAATTTCATTCACTTCTTCATATACCATTTTCTTTTTAGAATGGATTACACTTTCATAAATTGAAGAATTTAAAATGATTCCATTTTTATCAATTTCTGCTTCGACGGTTAAAGATAAACGGTCTTCTCTTGGGCAAAGAGAACAGATATGATTTGTTAATTTAGGTGGCACCATAGGAATTGTATATTCACCTAGATAATAACTTACACCTCTTCTTAATGCTTCTTTATCAATTTCACTTCCAGGTTTTACAAAATAAGTCACATCCGCAATATCCACGGTTAAATGATAAGTATTTAATCTATGATCTTTTCTAGCTGAAATTGCATCATCCATATCTTTCGTATCTGCACCATCAATGGTGTAAATAATATGATCACGACGATCTTGTCTTCTCTCATACTCTTCTTTTGGAATAATTGAGGATAATGCTCTTGCTTCTTTTTTTACTGACTTCGGAAAACTTTTCGCGACATTTTTTAATTCTAACAAAGCTTTCATATCGCGATTATTATCTTTTTTCTTTGCAACAATTTTAGTTACTTTTACAATATAAGTATCCTCAAGTTTATCTTTATGATTTTCAATATTTTTAACATTCTCTTTATCAATCACTTCAAAGATTACTTTATCTCCAACATCTTCTTTCCCATCTAGAGAATGAATAATCGTTTTTAAGTAATGATATTGATCGCAATGAATCTTTAAAACACCATTTTCTTTTACTACATCTCCACTTAAAGGAGGAAAAGAATAAGAATTTGGCGCATAATATTGGGTATTTATTTTACTATGTTTTTTTAATTTTTCTTTTTTCTCACGTTTTAATAATTTTCCTTTACTAACCAGTGATTCTAATATAAATTGAATGGTAATGATATTGTCTTTATATTCCGTAATTAATTCTTTATCAATCTCTTTGTTTTTCGGTTGAAATTGTTCGTTTGTACATAAATTCAAAAGATGATATATATCGGTTACTAACCCTTCTTCTTGAAATAATAGAAGTAAATCTTTTTCTAGCTTCTCTAGTTTTTTCATAGTATCCCTCTAAATTCATTGTATCACAGGAAACTTTTCACCACAATAAAAAGATACCGAAGTATCTTTATTCTATAATATACGGGTTTGAAATTGTTCCATCTCCATTGTATATTTCAATCGTTGGCTTTAAATAAACAACTGGTCGAACTTCGAAGATTCGGGTAACTTGATAATTATAATGATTTTCTAGTGAGCCTGATGATTCTATATAGAATGCTTGTTCTTCATTATTATTAATTGGCGTAAGTAACCATTCATAATCAGATTGATATAACCAATTTCCCTCTGTGCAATCTTTTGAATTTTCATATTCTCTCATTTTTTTGACATTAATACACGCGTTTCTTGCTGCATATCCATAATCACTTGGATACATTAATCCGATATTTTGGTTTGTTGTTATTGGATTTCCATTATATACTGTGTTTTCTCTTTCTTTTTCATTTATTGCATTTGCATACATTCCACTATGACTAGGCCCTCCTAAATG
>JAGZRP010000146.1 GCA_018381595.1 Bacillota bacterium | reverse complement strand
TGCTGAATAAATATAATGCCAAAGGTTTTGGACGGGAACGTATCCATGTAATGACGTCCTCTATGTCATGATATGTCAAAAGAGGAAGAATCGGGCCGAATATTTCTTCCTGCATGACAGGAGAATCAGGGTGTACGTTGTCCAAGATGGTAGGCGCAATTTGTCCATGTTCATTGCCTACGCCTCCTGTTATGATTTCCTGACCGTCCATCAAATCCATAAGGCGGTGAAAATGTTTTTCATTGATAATTCTCCCATAATCATCATTACTTAAAAAAATATTTACCGTTTCTTTCCACAATTCAATAAATTTATCCTTTAATTCCTCCTTAATAATTAAATAATCCGGTGCAACACAAGTTTGACCAGCATTTAATATTTTTCCCCATGCAATTTTTTGAACTGCATCTTTTAATTTTGCACTTTGATCAACAATAACTGGACTTTTTCCTCCTAACTCTAATGTAACAGGAATTAATTGCTCACTTGCTGCAGCCATTATTTTTTTTCCAGTTTCAATGCTACCGGTAAAAAATATATGATCAACTTGACTATGAGTCAATTGAATAGTTGTTGATACATCACCTAAAATACAACAAATATATTCTGCTTCAAAAGTTTCTTTGATAATCTTAGCAATTATTTTACTTGTAGCAATTGCATTTTCTGATGGTTTGATAATAGCACAATTTCCAGCTGCTATTGCTCCTATTAATGGTTCAAATATTAATTGAAAGGGATAGTTGAATGGACCAATAATCAAGCTTATCCCAAGCGGTCGATAAATGATCTTATCATATGCACCAAATAAATAATATGGTGCTAATTTAGTTTTTGATTTCATCCATTTTTTTAAATGTTTCTTTGTATTTTCTATACTACTTAAAACATATCCTATTTCAGTTGAATATGCTTCAAATGCTGTTTTTCTTAAATCAAGGTATAATGCTTCTTCAATTTCTTTTTGATAATATTTTATTTTTTGATAAAGCAACGTTAATTGTTTCATTCTAAATGCGTATTCGTGTGTTTTTAACGTTTTAAAATAATCATGCTGTTGCTTAATAATTTGTTCGATATTTTCCATATTAACCTCTTTATAAATATTTTGTCATTTCCTGGGAAATAATGACTAAAATTAGAATTATTTGATTTTCTTGATTGGATGTCTAATAACTGTTTTAAGTTTTTCAGCCCTGCATCTTCGCGGATCCGATAAATATATTTCATGATGATATCTTTTATCGTTTATATCTAACTTATAACCATTTTCTTCAATATATTCATGCATACACTTTACCGTTTCTGGCTCGTTATCATACGGCCCAAGATGCAAACATTGAACACATAATCCTTCATCATAACTAAAAAATTCAACACTTGAAAAATCAAGTTTTTTCTTTTTTGTCACTGTTTCAATTGCCCATTTAAAATCTTTTTTTGTTACAAAATCGGGCAATCGAATTAAAGAAATAAATTTTAATAAATCCTTTCTTGAATAATCCATGCCCTTTATCCCTTCTTGCCACCAAAAGCCTTCTAGTGGCGGTACAACATATTCAAAAAATCCTTCAATTTTATAATCTGATCTATAACTCATTTTTAATGTATAAGCAATCCCATAAAGCAACTGGATCGACTTTATATACTCACCTTCAGGACCATTAGGATCCCCTTGTCCTCTAACAGCCAAATAATTCATCTTAGGAATCTTTACAATTGATGGTTTCTTTTTTGGTAAATAAAATTCTTTATATTCTTTTTTAAAATCAAATGACATAACTTACATCTCCTTTAAATCAAATATTCGTATAAATAAAACCAAAGTATCTCATCTTTTCCCCTATCAAAATCTACTTTACCAACATTTTTAAATCCATACTTTTGATATAATGAAATAGCTGGCATATTTTTAACACATACATCAATTCGAATAGTTTTATAGCCTAATTCTTTTCCATATGCGATTGCATAATCTAACATTTTAGATGCAATCCCATGTTTTTTAAAATCCGGGTGCACTGCTAATGTATGAATTACTAATATCTCATTATCTAAAACATCAATAGACCACTTACCTTGCACATATTCTGATTCATATTCATTATTTAAAATCATTGTCCCTACTATCTTATGATTAACTCGTAAAACATATAATGAATCTTTTTTTATTCCATCATCTGCAATATTTCTAGTTGGATATTCTCCTTCACTCCAACATGCATAATTAATTCCTCTTTGTAATTGGCGACACACACTTATGTATAAATTTTCTATTTCATCAAGATCTTTTTCACTTGCTTTTTCAATACAATATTCCATATCATTTACCTCAATATTTTTTATTATTCATATTATATCAAAAAACGATTGATAAAATATATCAATCGTTCAAATATAATTTATTCATGTAAAAATTCTGAAATTCTTTTATATAAAAAGAATGTAACCAAACCATTAATTCCTTCTTTAATTAAATTAAAACCAACAATAAAAGGCATCAGTCCCCATACAACTTCTTGAGTTACTCCCATAAATAATGGCGTTATAATTAAATTTGCCACAACCATTACCATTGCCATTGCTAACATTCCACATAAAAGACCAATTATCGCCGCTTTTCTAGTTTTATTTCTACAATAAATAAGCCCTGCAATAATTACTAATGTACTTGTTGCAATAATATGCATCAAAATACCATAAAGTCCACTATTTGCACTTACTGTTATTCCTTGAATAATTGAAGTAGCTATTGTTAATAATAGTCCTGTAAATGGACCAAACGCAAATGTTCCAATTAAAATTGGGATATCTGCTGGATCGTATTCCAAAAATGGAACTGCCGGAAAAATAGGAAGATGAATTACATAAACTAAAATAATTGATATTGCAACTAACATCCCCATTTTCACTAACTTTAGTGTCTTTTTTTTGTTTGAAACCATATTCTCTTGTAACATACAAACTCCTCCTAATAAAATATTATGAAGAATCTGACAGGCAAATAAAAAGCCTTGGGATACAAATATTCCAAGACTAAAAATACATAAAAAGTATTTTGTTTCTTTCATCCGGACTATACCGTTGGTATGGGATTCTAACCCATTCTGCTTTGAAAATATCAAGCTCGCGGACTTACAGCTAAAACTTTTCACCGCCAGTGAGGAATTACACCTCGCCCTGAAACAGATTTTCCTTTTCTATAATAGCACTAGCACGTAAATAAGTCAATGTAGAGATTTATTTAGCAATATTTATATTATCAAATAAATTGTATTTATAAATAAAAAGACTATAATTATATTATAAAGACATTTCGTTATTTCGATAGCGAAAGGAGATATGACCATGACTCATGCCACAAGTATTATTAATCAAAGAATCCAAGAAATGTCTTTAGATTATTTAAAACTAGTTTGTACTAATCATAATATAAACATCTCTGATCAAAATTTACAAATCATTTTGTATTTAATTAAAAATAATTCATGTACTGTTATCATCCCTGATTATCATCCAATTATA
>JAGZRP010000145.1 GCA_018381595.1 Bacillota bacterium | reverse complement strand
AAAAAAACTGGTGGTAGTAAAGGAATGGCAAGTGCAGACCGTATTATTCCTGCTCGTATCAATGAAAAATTAGCAAGTGAAGTACAACGTTTAGCAAAAGAGACATTCCGTGCCTTAAACTTGAGTGGATTATGTCGTATTGACTTTTTAATTGATAAGAAAAAGGAACTTGTATATGTCAATGAACCAAATACCATTCCAGGAAGTTTATCATTCTATTTATGGGAACCAGCTGGCAAACCATATCGTGAATTATTAGATGATATGATTACACTAGCAATTAAAGAATATCGTAAGAAAAATGAAAAAGTAACTTCATTTGATACCAATATTTTAAATAACTTTGATGGAATTAAAGGTTTAAAAGGGGCAAAAGGTATCAAAGGAGCAAAATCAAAATTAAGATAGAATTCTCTATCTTTTTTTTATAACAAAAATGAGTCTTAATGACTCATTTTATTGATATAATTTATGATGAATACTTAATTGGTTTCTTCCATGTTCTTTGGCATAGTATAATTCTTCATCTGCTTGTTCAATCAAAGTCATAATATCACTATCACACTGAATAGAGGCAGTCGTAATTCCAATACTAATGGTAACATAAGGGTTTTTCTTCGTGTTTGCACTTTTAATTTTTTTGTCTCTAATTGCATTTAATAATTTTTGACCAAGGATAATTGCTTCCTCTTCCTTCATTTGAGAAGAGAAAATAACAAATTCTTCACCACCAAATCTTGCAACTGCATCACAGTCTTTGGAAGCTTCTTTTAAAACCTTAGAAATATCTTTTAACGTAGTATCACCTGTTGGGTGACCATAAGTATCATTGTAATCTTTAAAATAATCAACATCAATCATCATAACCGTGAAAGAATTCCTTAATTTGCAGTTTTCCTTTATTTTTTCATGAGCAATTCTTTTTAATCCATAACGATTGTATAAACCAGTAAGAGAATCTGTTTCTGCTTGATTCTTTAACGCTTCATTTAAGATAATTAACTCATTTGTTTTTTTCATATTTGCTTTTTGATTGATATAAACAACTTGTGAAATAATCATCGCAATGACAGAATATAGCCCTAATTCTATGAAATTTCTAATTGGGAGTTGATGACTTAAAATAATGATTGTATATAAAGTAGTTGGTATCAAAAATAATAAAAATGTTTCTTTGATATTAATCAGTGGAATTAAAATAAAACCAATGTAGGTTAAAAAGATATATAAATATTTTAATTGAGCTGTATTGAAATAAGAAAAACTAATGGAATATAAAATGATTGTAATATAAAATATCCAAATAAACAATTGTTTTCTTTTTTTCGAAGTTGGTTTTGCAAGCATTCTTTTTGCTATCTGTAAAGAGACGATATTGGTTACAATCATCATAATGCTTACACTACAAAATAGGATTTGATTCATATCTTTATGTTTGGAACACCAGAAAAAAAGTAAATTGATAACTCCTAAAATGCACAAAAAGAAAGTAGAAAGAAAAATTCGATGTAAATTACTTTCAATAATTTGTTCTTCAATAAAAACATCTGTTTTTCGATTTACTTGAATGAACTGATCTTTTCCACTCACTAATTTTGCACTCAATTTTAGATACTCACTTTTTTTAAAATCCATATTATCACCTATAAAAGCATATAACCATTATAACAGAGATGATATGAAAAATATAGGAAATTTTGTATGATATCTAATTAATTAATCCTTTTTTTCCTTTTCAAGTTTAATAGAATAACTACTTGGTCCAGTCATGACATTGCCATTAATATCAAAACTAGAACCATGACAAGGACAGTCCCAAGTGAAAGTTTCAGGATTAAATACTAAGTTACACTTCATATGTGGACAAACATTGGAAACAGGAAAACGATTTCCAAATTGGTCAATATAAACACCAATTCTTTTTCCATTTTCGTAGATAATTTCTACATGTTCATCGTAAAAAGTTCGTCTTTTCTTTATTTTTGCAAGAAAATAAGCGCTACTATTTTCAATTCCACTCATAATACTTCCTAAGAAAAGAGGAATACTTTTTCTGTTTGGTAAAAATAGAGATTCATACGGATTCTTTTTATTTTGAATCATATCTGCAATGATTCTTCCAGCAATGGTGCTATTTGTCATTCCCCATTTGGAATAACCAGTTGCTAAATATAAATTAGGATTGTCATCATTTACTTTTCCAATGAATGGAAGGCTATCTACGCTCATTACATCATGTGTTTCCCAGACATATTCAATATTTCCTAAAAGTAAATTAGTTTTATATTTTTCTTCAATGATCTCTCTTTTTTCAATTGGATTTATAATTTTAGATGTTTTCGTACTTTCTCCACCATAGATTAAATAAGGGGATTCTTGGTTCCAGTAACGAATAGATACAATTGGTTTTTTCATATTAATTGCTTGTACGGGAAGATAGTCACTCACTTTACTAGCTAATAAATAAGATTTTTCAATGTAACTTTTAAAAGGAATAAAACCAGGAACTACAAAGAAAGGGTAGTGAGTTGCAACAACTACTTCTCTTGCATGAATCATAGCATGTTCTGTTTTAACAATATAACCACCATCTTCTTTGTCTAAAGTAAGTGCTTTTGTATGTTCATAGATTTTATGACCTTTTTTTAATATGATATTTTTTAAAGCCTCTAAATATTTCAGAGGATGAAATGTATAGGTATTTGTTACTTTAATCGCATATTGACAAGGTTGAGAGATGGGAAGTGGTTCTACTTCATATGGAATTCCTGCTTTTCTTAAAAAAGCTTCTTCTTTTTGAATACTTGCAATTTCACTTTCCTTTAAAGCCATTAAATAAGAATGTTCTTCTTCTAATTCACAGTCAATTTGGAATTTTGAAACTCTATTTTTTACAATTTCAATCGCATCTCTTTGCGCGCGATAATATAGATAAGCACTAAAAAAATCATGTGCTTTTTCTATGGTAGAAAAGTTTCCTTGTAAAAAAGTTAATTTACCAGTTGTATTTTTGGTAACACCCATTCCAATGGTTCCTTTTTCAATCATAACCATAGATTTTTTCACATTACGAAGTTCCATCATAGTACTTAATCCAGTAATTCCGCCACCAATAATTAAAATATCAACATCGATATCTTTGTCTAAAATACCACTATTTTCCTTACTGATTTCATAAGTATTTTCCCATAAACTTTGTTTTTTCATCTTTATCACCGCTATTATTATGGGAAAATGGAAATGAATTATACGAATAGTAGAAAATAAAGAGAATTATTGTTATAATAAATATGGTGATAGTATGGAATTATTCAAAATGCTTGTATTATTTTTGATTATATTTGTTTTAGTAGATGTTGCAAGTAAAAGATATGAAACTTTATTTTTACTTTTCTTTATTGATGCATATTTCTTTAATTTATATGGAAGATTAATTAGTAATGTGTTTAAAGAAACAGATATTTCTTATATTAGTCGGTCTCTAGCACAGCCATTGATAGAAATATATCAAGGGTTTACGGGAAAAGAATTTGTATTTGATA
>JAGZRP010000144.1 GCA_018381595.1 Bacillota bacterium | reverse complement strand
CATGTGAAAAATGTTTGAAAAGTTGACATCAATGGTATAATAACAAATGAAAAAGGTGAGAAATATGGATGAAATTATTATTAAAGGTGCAAGAGAAAACAATTTAAAAAATATAGATATTACATTGCCAAAAGATAAGTTAATTGTTATGACTGGAGTAAGTGGGAGTGGAAAAAGTAGTTTAGCGTTTGATACCATCTATGCAGAAGGACAAAGAAGGTATGTGGAAAGTCTTAGTGCATATGCTAGACAGTTTTTAGGTGGTAGTGAAAAACCAGATGTGGATAGTATTGAAGGATTGAGTCCATCGATTAGTATTGATCAAAAAACAACCAATAAAAATCCACGTAGTACAGTGGGAACGGTTACTGAAATCTACGATTATTTTAGATTATTATTTGCTCGTATTGGAGTTCCTTATTGTCCTACTCATCATCGTCCAATTAGTAGTCAAAGTATTGAAGAAATGACAAATCAAATCTTAAAATTAGAAGAAGGTACGAAAATTCGTGTGTTAGCTCCTGTGATTCATGGTGAAAAAGGGACACAAAAAGATATGATCGAAAAACTTCAAAAAGAGGGGTATACAAGACTTCGTATTGATGGTCAAGAATTCGAAATTGATGAAGAAATCAATTTGGAAAAAAATAAAAAGCACAATCTGGATGTGATTGTGGATCGTTTAATTATGAAAGAAGGAATCCGCAGTCGTTTATATGAATCAATTGAAACAGCAAGTAAATTAGCACATGGAAAAGTAGTGATTGATGTTGTTTCAAAAGAAGAAATTGTGATGAGTGAGAAATACGCTTGTCCTGATTGTGATTTTTCTCTTCCTGAATTAGAACCAAGAATGTTTTCATTTAATGCCCCTTATGGTGCTTGTGATGATTGTAAAGGTCTTGGAATTAAATATAAACTAGATATTGATTTGATTATTCCAAATCGTGACTTATCTTTAAATGAAGGTGCGATTGTTACGATGAATGTAAGTGATCCTACCAATACCTACTATACTAGTTTAGAAACGATTTGTAATCATTATCATATTGATATGAATGCTCCTGTAAAAGAGTTGACGAAAAAAGAGTTAGATATTATTCTTTATGGAACTGATGAAAAAATAGAGTTTAATTATACTTCAAAAAGTGGTAGTAAAAGAAAAACAATGGATACTTATGAGGGAATTATTAATAATTTAGAGCGCCGTTATATGGAAACAAAATCTGGATGGATTCGTGAATGGATTGAACAATTTATGACAGAACTTCCTTGTCCAACTTGTCATGGTGCAAGATTAAATGATTCTGTTCTCTCTGTTTTAATCGGTGGTAAAAATATTTATGAGTTGACTTTATTAAGTATTCGTGAATTAGATACTTTCTTATCTAAATTAAAATTAACAAAGGAACAAGCAGAAATTTCTCGTTTGATTTTAAAAGAAATTCAATCTCGTTTAAGTTTCTTAATTAATGTTGGATTAGAATATTTAACACTTGCTAGAAATGCAGGAACACTTTCTGGGGGAGAGGCTCAACGTATTCGTCTAGCTACTCAAATTGGATCTCGTTTAACTGGAGTTCTTTATGTGTTAGATGAACCTAGTATTGGACTTCATCAAAGAGATAATCAAAGATTGATTCATTCTTTGTTAGAGATGCGTGATTTAGGAAATACCTTGATTGTAGTAGAACACGATACAGATACGATGTTAGCGAGTGATTATTTGGTTGATATTGGACCAGGAGCAGGAATGCACGGGGGACAAGTGGTTGCCAAAGGAACTCCAGAAGAAGTAATGCAGAATCCAAATAGTTTAACTGGAAAGTATTTAACTGGAGAATTAAAAATAGCAATTCCAGAGAAACGTCGCAAAGGAAATAAAAAATATTTAGAAATTAAAGGTGCAAGTGAAAATAATTTGAAAAATATTCAGGTGAAAATTCCACTTGGAACATTTACTTGTATCACTGGTGTGAGTGGAAGTGGAAAAAGTACTTTAGTGAATGAAATTTTATATAAAGTAGTTGCTAATCAATTATATCGTTCTAAGGAAAAACCTGGGAAATTCAAGTCGGTAAAAGGATTAGAAAATATAGATAAAGTGGTAGATATTTCACAAGCTCCAATTGGTAGAACTCCGCGTAGTAATCCAGCAACATATACTGGTGTATTTGATGATATTAGAGATGTTTATGCGCAAACAAAGGAAGCAAAAATGCGTGGATATGACAAGGGAAGATTTTCATTCAATGTAAAGGGTGGAAGATGTGAAGCTTGTTGGGGAGATGGTGTGAAGAAAATTGAAATGCACTTCTTACCAGATGTTTATGTTCCTTGTGAAGTATGTGGTGGAACAAGATACAATCATGAAACTTTGGAAATCAAATACAAAGGAAAAAGTATTTATGATGTTTTAGAAATGCGTGTTGAAGATGCATTAGAATTTTTTGAAAATATCCCAAAGGTAAAATCAAAATTACAAATGTTAATGGATGTTGGATTAGGATATGTAAAACTTGGGCAAAGTGCTCCAACTTTAAGTGGTGGAGAAGCTGCCCGTGTCAAATTGGCAAAAGAACTTCAGAAAAAACCAACTGGAAAAAGTCTATTTATTTTAGACGAACCTACAACAGGATTACATACAGATGATATTCAAAAGTTATTATATATTTTAGAACGTATTGTTGATAATGGTGATACGGTACTTGTCATTGAGCATAATCTTGATGTCATTAAGGTAGCTGATTATATTATTGATTTAGGACCAGAAGGTGGAGATAAAGGTGGGACAATTGTAGCCAAAGGAACACCAGAACAAGTTGCTTCTGTAGAAGAAAGTTATACTGGACAGTTCTTAAAACCATTATTAGAAAAATAAAAGGGGGAATTCATATGGAATTCAAATATTGTATGCAAAAAGAAGATTATCGAAAGATGTTTGAAAAAGCATTAAAGCGTTCTTGTGTTTTCTTTTTCTTCTTTTTTGCACTTTTATTTGGAATCATCGAGTTTTATCTATTTCAGGAAACTTTAGTATTAGGATTTATTTACTATTGTATTACTTTAGTTTTCTTTACGATAATACTATTTCTACTAGAAAAACTTTATTTATGGTTTATGGTAAAAAATCAGATGAAAAAAATGCAGGAACAAAAACAAACAATTTTTTGTAAATTGGATGAATTTGGAATTCATGAAATGATTTTAAAGGAGACATACTCTTTAACGTGGGACACACTGAAAAAAGTGACAATGACACCAAGTATTATTTTATTTGTTCCTAAGAAAAATCAAATTCCAATTTTATTTCAAGAAAGTCATTTTGAGAAAAAAGAAGAGTTTGAAAAGGTTAAATTAGAAGTAAAGAAGTATATAGATAAAAGAGGTATGAAATAGTACCTCTCTTTCTTTATCCTGTATGAAAGTGTCAACCAGCTTTAAATAGAAGTGTGGAACATGTTATAATAAATGAGAGGTGAGAATATGACAGCACATATTGATGCAAAAAAGGAAGATATTGCAAAAACAGTGATTATGCCA
>JAGZRP010000143.1 GCA_018381595.1 Bacillota bacterium | reverse complement strand
TACATATTTGGTATAAGAATCAAATCCACTTGCACTCACACTATAATCTTCATCTTCTGGTTTTTCTAATTTACCATTTTTTTTAACACCAACGACATCAAAACTACTTGTTAATATCAAATCATCCGTATTATCTGTTGCATACTGTGGAATCTTATAACTAACTGCATATTCATAAGTTAATTGCCCAAATGATTTATCTAACATAGAATTAAATAAATTAGAGCCAATCAAAATTAATACAATTAATAAACCTGTACAAAAACTAGTTAGTGTCACGATAAATAATTTACCAAAAGAACGAGATGCTAGTGAATAACGGAAACGTGATGTAAATTTCAATGGTTTTGTAATTTTACTAACAAATTTACTAAAGAAATTAACCTTTAAATGACTTCCCTCTTTCAATAATTCTAATGGTTTTTTACGAAGCATATAAATTGCAAGTAAATAACTTAAGAATGATAACACAAAAAGTGGGATAAAAATGGATGTCATTAAGTATGCGATATTCACATGGAATCCACTAATTGGAATATTAAAATAGCTTAAGAACATACCTGTTAATGGTCCATTGAATAAAAGGCCAATTAAGTATCCAATGACACCTCCAACAACAGAACCAACCACTGGATATACCAAATAACTAGTTGCGATCATACTGGTTTTATAACCTAAACTTTTTAACACTCCAATTTGTAAGCGCTCATCATCAATTCTTTTTTTCGTAATGACAAGAATGATAAACATGGAAATTCCAAGTAATAGATATAAGAATGCACTTGCAAATGTTCTATCTGATGCGAATTCCATTTGAATCATATCCGTTCTCATAATACGTAAAATGGTATTCATATTTTGTTTTACAACAGATGTTTCTTTTTCAAACAATTGATTAATCATATCTAAGGATTTATTATTCAAACGTTTTTCAGTTGCATCTTCACCGGCCGCTTCTTCATTTGCAGCAATGGTAATACGGGCTTTTTTATTGGATTTAAAATTCAATTTCCCCACGTAGACATTTTCTGCCATACCTTCAAATGAATCATAATCTGAACGAGTCATATACATAATATTATTATGTTTCTCATCAAAAATAGGACTTGAGACTGCAATCATTGGATAGATATGATCTGGTGCATAAGCATACCCAACAATTTTGTACTTCTCTCCATTTAATTCATAAGTATCGCCAATTTTTAGGTCATTTATTTCTGCAAATTTAGGTAATACAGTAATTTCATTTTCTTTTTCTGGAAACTTTCCTTCTACTAAATAAGGAATGTTAATCTTTTTATCTTTATCATAGGGAATTGCTTTTAATGTATTATGATTTTGATTTAATACTTTTGCTTCTTCTATTTGATAATGAAATTGATATTTATCTTTGATCGCATCTAACTTCTCATTTGCAATATCAGTAAATGCTAAATACTTGGTAAATACCTGTTCTACTCCTGCAAAGACTTGTTCCTGACAAGCTTTCTCCATTCCCGATAAACAAGCTGTATAAGCATCAATCACTTGAGTTTCCTCAGGTGTTAATGTACTTAGTTTTGTTTTTTTCAACTCTGTTAATTTTTCTAATGTAATATCTTTTTGATAATCAATCACAGGGGCAAAACTAAAATCTTCTACCTGTTGCTGTTCCAAATAATGATAGTATCTATCTTCTAGTCTATCTAAAGCAGAATTCACTGCTGTAAAAATACCAGCAGAAAGCATAACCATAACAATGATGGAAATCATCTGTACTTTTTTCTTTTTTAAACCTTTGAAAGCATTTAAAAGTAACATTTTCATTATGCCCACCTCAAATCTTCTGCTTGTTTTACTTTTTTATTTTTACGAACTTCTACAATTTCTCCACTATTCATACGAATCACTGTATTTGCCATATCCGCAATACTTGGATTATGCGTTACAATAATCATAGTTGTATGATATTTTTGATTCACCTCTTGTAGGGATGCTAACACATCTTTTCCGGTTTTCTCATCTAATGCTCCCGTTGGTTCATCGCAAAATAAAACTTTTGGATTTTTTACAAGTGCACGAGCAATAGAGACACGTTGCATTTGTCCACCGCTTAATTGATATGGGTACTTGTTTTTATGATCCTCTAATCCTACCGTTTGAATCACATCATCCATAGGAAATGGATCCTCACTTAAATGACTTCCAAGCTCAATATTTTCTTTTACTGTTAAATTCGCAATTAAATTATAACTTTGAAAAATAAATCCCAAAGAATTACGACGATACTCTGTTAATTCATCGTCACGATAATGTTCGATATTTTTTCCATCAAATAAAACATTTCCATCGGTTGGATAATCAATCCCAGATAAAATATTTAAAAGCGTTGATTTTCCACTTCCACTCGGTCCTAAAATAACCACAATTTCCCCTTTTGGAATCGATAAATTCACATCTTTTAATGCATGTAAGTTACTATCATAATTATGATATATTTTATTTACGTGTGTCATTTTATATAAATCCACATTTATCACACCCTTCATAATCATTATAACATTAAATGAAAAATATTTCGAAAATAGTCGCCCTAGACGTTAAATTTTATCACCATTTCTTTTTTTCTGTCGAATCAAATCATATTCTCTGATTATTCTGAAAGCTACTGTCAATCAAACTTGTAAATGAATTGCAATCGTAGTCAAATTTATGTATAATAAAAATACAGGTGATACTATGAGAATTGATTATACATTAATCTATGATGATAATTTAGGAAGTGCTTGTAATGAAGCTGCTGATGTTGCAATCGAAATCGTTCAAAGTAGCTCTAGAGAAGAGTCTATTTTACTTGCTAACAATATCATTCCTAAAATTGCACACAAAGAATATAAAGAAAATTTAGCTGCTTATAATATCTTACACTCTTACTTAGAACAAATCCTTGATGCATTAAATAATCAAGGAATTGAACTAGATGATTTGGCATGCGAAAATGAAATTGTTTTTGAATTTTTAAATCAAGAATCTTAATGGTTCTTTTTTTATAAAAATAGATAGTAAGTAGGTGTTACAGATGAATCAATTACATTTTTTAAAAACAGTTTGGAGTGATATCACTCTTTTAGAAAGCGAAAACCAGTTTGGAATGATAGATACTGGGTATGAACATCAGAAAGAACAAATCCAGGCATATTTAAAAGAAAAAAACATTCGCGAACTTGAATTTGTCATTATTACTCATTTTCATAGAGATCACTACGGAAGTCTAGAGTTCCTACTAGATAATTATCCCATCAAAAAAATTTATATTAAACCATATAGTGGACTTGACGCATTTACTGCACTTGGTACCCAAGCAGATGACAACTATCGTCATCAGGAAATGAGTTATTATCAAAAATTGGTTAAAAAAATAAAAGAGAAAAGTCAGTTTGTCGAAATCACAACAGATATGAAACCATTTTCCTTCTTTTCATTTCAAATCCAATTTTTAAATACACAACCTACTATCAAGAATGTTTTTGATGATGTAAATAGTCCTTATTATCATCAATATGTG
>JAGZRP010000142.1 GCA_018381595.1 Bacillota bacterium | reverse complement strand
CAGTATTGATATTAACCCCTACTTGGTTTACAGCAACTTGAACGACAAAATCTAATGATTCTGATAATTTTTTATGAGTTACATCGTGTTGGTAAAGACCAACGCCAATACTTTCTGGATCGATTTTTACAAGTTCAGAAAGTGGATCTTGTAATCGTCTTCCAATACTAATCGCACTTCTTTCTTCGACGTGTAAATCTGGGAATTCAGAGATGGCGAGTTTCGATGCAGAATACACACTTGCCCCTGCTTCACTGACAATAATATATTCAACTTTTCTATTTGCTTCTTTGATGGTCTCTGCTACAAAACTTTCACTTTCACGAGAAGCAGTCCCATTTCCAATGGCAATAGTATCTATGTTGTATTTATGAATTAAATCTAATACAATTTTTTTGGCTTCTTCTTTTTTATTGTGTGGTTCATGTGGATAGATAACTTTAATTGCCAAACGCTTTCCTGTCTCATCAATGACTGCTAGTTTACAACCTGTTCTGTATGCAGGGTCAAAGCCTAATACCACTTTATCTTTCATCGGAGGTTGTAATAGTAATTTTTCTAAGTTTTTACCAAAGTTATCAATTGCAACTTCTTCTGCTACGGAAAATAAATCCGTACGAATTTCACGTTCGATAGATGGGGCAATTAAACGTTTATAAGAATCTTTAATGGCTTCTTTTACATAAGTCGTTACAAAAGAAGTTTCGTTCTTGATTAATTTGTTTTCCAAGAATTCTAAAATCATACTTTCATCAACTTGAATAGATGCGGTAATGACTTTCTCTTTTTCAGCACGTGTGAATGCTAGAATACGATGTGGTTTTAAAGTAGACACTTTTTCTTTGTAATCATAATACATTTCATAGGTTTTATTTTCATCGACTGCATTCTTTTTTACCTTTGTTACCATGATTCCATCAAAGTAAGTTTTTCTTCTGATCCATTTACGGTAAGAAGCGTTATCACTTATCCACTCGGCAATAATATACATAGCACCCTGGATCGCATCTTCTATGGTTTTTACTTCTCCTTTGACATACTCATTTGCAAGATTTTCAATGTTACCAGTGGTTGGAAATGACATTATTTTCTTGGCAAGAGGTTCTAATCCATTTTTCATCGCTTCGGTTGCCTTTGTTTTTTTCTTTTCCTTAAATGGTCGGTATAAGTCTTCTACTTCTACTAATTTTTGGCTTTCCATAATTTTATTTTTTAAATCAGGAGTCATTAATCCTTTTTCATCAATTAAACGAATGACATCTTCTTTTCGTTTTAATAAATTCACTTGATAAGTATATACCTCATCAATCTTACGAATTTCTTCTTCGTTTAAAGCACCTGTTGCTTCTTTACGATATCTGGCAATGAAAGGAACGGTATTTCCTTCTCCTAACATTTTTAATACTGCCTCTACTTGCTGTTTTTTGATATTTAAATCCTGGGCAGTTGCTTCAATTATTTCTATATTCATATGTTCACCTTTTCTACTCTTTTATCTTATCATAATCCGGAAATAGAAAAAAGATTGGAATGTCCAATCTTTACATGATATCACAAGATTATTTCATATAATCATTCTTTTTTAAGAATGTTTCTAGGCTTTCTCTGTCTAAGTATCCCTCATAAGAAGCAACTACTTTTTTATTCTCAACAACAATGATAAATGGTAGGATATAACCATCTTCTTTACTTGTAACCGAATTAGATTTTACAAACTTTAATTGCTCATCACTGTTTAATCCTTTATGTTCGAAAAAATAAGCTTGCTTATGATTCTTTACGAGTATTTCTTTTAAAACAGGTGTTAATTCTTGTGAAACAATTCCATTGTCTCCCACATAGATTAGCTTTCTTGATTCACTTTCATTGAGTTTTAGATATTCTTTAAAATCTACTTTGATGAGACCACTTTGTTGGTTATATACAAAAATACATAGTGCAGCAACAAGAACAATTCCAAGTGTTGTTGCGATCATATAAAATTGACGTGGTGTTATTTTTCTTTTATGATTTGCCTTTGCTTTTTTTCTTTTTCCTTTTTCATAAACAACCTCTCCTTATTATGGATACATTATAGCATAAATTCTTTCTGATTGCAAAAAGAAAAACATATCAAATATGAATTCGATATGTTTTATTTTTTTCCATTTTCAAAGTCATTTAGGAAATCATCAATCGTTAAGATTCTCTCATCGATTTCTTTTAATGAGACCTTTTTTTCTTTGACTTCGACTGGAATTGCTTCTTCTTTGCTGTCTTCTAAACTGGTTTCTATTTTTCCGATTTTTGTATATTTTTCTTTGACAGATGCTCCCGTTGAATATCTATCTGCAAGTTTGAATTCTGTTAATTTTTTCAAAACGATTCCATCTTTGGTGTTGAAATAGATTTCTTCTTTACTAGGAAGGACTACGGTTGTAAAGATATAATATGGATTTGTTTTGACATCTCTTACAATTTGAATCCCACGTCTTGCACGAGACATTTTATCAAACTCTGTTAACTTGATACGTTTTGCTGTATGCTTTTCTGTAAATACCGTAACAGATTCGCTTTTGCCATCAAATAAACTAGTTCCAACAACATAATCATCTTTTAAGTTGATTGATTTAACCCCACTACCTTTGGTTCCTGTAAATGGAATTTCTTCGACATCATACCAAAGTCCATAACCACGATGGGTTGAGACAAAGATATCTTGATATGGTTTATCCGATACAAAGATTAATTCATCTTTTTCTTTTAGTTTCATACTCATCATTGGTTTAGAATAACGCTGTACTTTAAATTCCTCTATCTTAGTACGTTTTATCATACCATTTTTTGTCGCTTGAGTAATGACCGTATTTCCTTCAAAGTCTTTGACTGGGATAGACGTAATGATACGCTCTCCTTCTTTTAATTTGATAATATTACTGATATGTTTTCCAAGTTCTTTCCATTTTAACTCAGGAATGGTATGAACAGGAACAAATAAGTAGTTACCAAAGTTTGTAAACATTAAGATGGTATCTAATGTATTCATCTTCATGATGTTAGTAACAAAGTCTCCTTCTTTTAAAAGCGTTTCATCGGTTGATGCTTGATAACTACGAAGCGATACACGTTTGACATAACCATCATTGGTAGTGACAACAATCACATCTTCTTTCGGAATCATGACTGTGGTATCAATTTTGATTTCCGTAATTTCTTCTTTAATTTCGGTTAAACGAGGCGTTGCATATTCTTTTTTTACTGCACGAAGTTCCTCTTTCATGACTTGTTTTAGTTTATTTTCATCATTTACAATTTCTTCAAGTGATAAAACAAGTGCTTTTAAATTGGCAAGTTCTTTTTCTAATTCGGTTACATCTGTATTGGTTAATTTATAAAGTTGTAACATCACGATAGCTTCTGCTTGTTCTTCTGTAAAATTGAACTCTTTTACTAAGTTTAATTTCGCATCTCCTTTATTTTTACTTGCACGAATGACACGAATGACTTCATCTAAAATTGATAATGCACGAATTAATCCATCTAAGATACGTCTCTCCGGGCATTTT
>JAGZRP010000141.1 GCA_018381595.1 Bacillota bacterium | reverse complement strand
TAAAATAGAAAGGCCGTAAAAAAGAAACGAGTCCCCAGGAATTTGTAGAAGTAAAATACCGTCAAACAAAAATCGGGACTTTAAATAAAAAATTTACGGAGGTGTAGTAGTATGGATGTTAGCTTAGTGTTACCATGGGGGGGGGTATTTAAATAATACTTACAATACCAAATTAGATAAATGGAATGATAAAAAAAGAAATCAGAATTGTTTCCACGATGAAAACAATTCTTTTGCTGTGTGCAAATTATGCGAGTATTTGTCGTGTTTTCATATTAGAAATCCTATAGAAATCAACGAAAGTTTATGATAATATGAAAATAGAGAGGTAGTAAAAACATGAAAAAGAAAAAGGGATTTACATTAATTGAATTATTAGCTGTGATTGTAATACTAGCAGTCATCGCGTTAATCGCAACCTCATTAATCATGGGAACGATAGAAAAAGCAAAAAGAAATGCATTTAAAGATACAGCGTATGCAATTATGCATTCTGCTGAAAATTATGTTGCAGAACAAAATGCATTCGCAACAGGGGAATATAATGGAGAAACGTTCACATTCCCAGGAGATACCAAATTAAAATTCAAAGGAACGAGACCCAAAACAGGATTTGTGAGTGTCGATAAGAATGGAAAAACAAATCTTGCACTATCCAATGATGGATACTGTGCGATGAAAACAGTTGTACAAAAAGAGATTACAGTGAGTAAAGGAAAATGTGGAGATATCAGCTTTGATGATTTAAAAGGACTTAGAAAAGAAATTGAGACTCAAAATGCATCTAATATGGTGTCTATGACATTGTCAGGAATTCCAGTCAAGAAAATAATTGGAACGAAAGCAAATGCCAATAATATCAAGAACCATGTATGGTTTTCAGGAATTATGTGGCAAGTGATTGAGACCAGTGATAAAGGAGTGAAATTAATCAGTGAAGATTCTCTAACAAGTATTCCATATGGAACAACCAATGATTGGAATAGTAGTTGGGTTAGAAAATGGTTAAATACAGATATCTTGAAAACAGCAATGAAAGATAACTTTAGTATGTTATCAAGTGGAAATTTCTGCTTGGATGCACATTCAACTGATGTCACTCAGGTAGCTTATACCATTGGTGGAGAAGCAAGAAAGAAAATTACTAATTTCACACCCCATACAGCTTGTACTAATATTTCAACAGATAAAGTAGGACTTATGACCTTTGAAGATTATGTTTATGCATTAGATGGAACCGTGAATGGTTCTATTGGAGGAAGCTTCTTAGATAAAGATGAATTAGAGTGGACATTAACTCCAACAGGAGAGAGTAATAAAGTATGGCATACATATTATTATAATCCAAGTCATTTAGAAAAAGAATGGCATAATACAGGAGAGTATGGAAAAGGAGTAAGACCAGTTATTTGCTTAGATAATAGTGTCTTTTTAACAGGAGGAACAGGAACAAAAGCAGACCCATATATGATATTTGGGGATGAATTAGGTACAAGTGGAGAAAGCATCAACAAACAAAACCCTGGAGAATATGTGTATTTAACAGAGAAGAATCCATATACAAATACAGCCAAACAAGAAAAGTTTAGAATTGTCCAAATTGAAAGTAATGGAACCACAAAACTGGAAAGAGCAGATGTATTAAAAAATTTACCAAGTACAATTAGTACCAATAGTGATTATTATGTTCAATATTATTCAGATACGAGAGATGCATCAAATACTAATTGGTGTGCGTATTCTGGAGGGACTTATTATACAAGTGGATGTACAGGACATAATTATTTTAGACCAACTGAAGGAACAGGAGCATTTGAAAAAGATAAAGGAATGAACATTGCTTACTTCTTAAATAATGCCACAAATAGTTATAAAAATTGGTTACAAAACCAAAATGTCTTAACAACATATAATTATGATTTACCAGTATTCAGGTATAATGGAGATTATTCAATTGCATTTGATAGGAGTAAAGACACAACAGGCCAAAGTGCTTATCAGAATAATACTTATGATGGAAAAGCAAATGTCTTGATTGGTTTACCACAAGCAGGTGCATTCTTAAGTGGAAATGATATCAATACTAATTATTGGTATATCAACCGTGCAACCGGGTCTGCTTCCAATGTGTCCTATGTCAGCGGTAGCGGGGGTTCAAGCACGGCCTCTGTTAACCTTCCGAGTCTAGCGGTTCGTCCAGTTGTACATCTGAAATCAGATATCAAAGTAAAGAGTGGAAATGGAACCCTAAATAGTCCCTATGTTGTAGAATAAAAAGAAATGGAATTAAGTCACGTATTCAAATTTTCTTTCTTTTTTTCTTAATTTGTAATATAATTTTAATAGTGAGGTGAAGATATGAATATCATTGATATTATTATTCTACTATTACTTGCCATGGGAGCTGTGGTTGGATTTAAAAATGGTGTGATAAAACAAACGATTTCTTTTGTAGGATTTATTGTTGTCGTTATTCTTTCTTTTTTATTGAAAGGTTATGTTTCATCACTCATGTATCAATTTTTACCATTCTTTTCATTTGGTGGAGCATTAAAAGGTGTTACTGTTTTAAACTTTGTGATTTATGAAGTGATTGCATTTTTACTAGTATTTAGTGTATTAATGGCTATTTTTGAAGCCATATTACGTATTAGTGGAATTGTCGAAAAGATTTTGAAATATACCATTATTTTAGGAATTCCATCTAAGTTACTTGGAATGATAGTAGGTGCTATTGAAGGATATATTGTACTATTCATCGCACTTTATTGTTTATCATTACCAGTATTTCAAATTCCACTGTTAAATGAATCAAATTTAAAAAATAAGATTTTGAATCATACTCCTGTATTATCCAAGGTAGTAGGGGAAAGTATGAAAGTGTTTGAAGAATTTGCAGACTTGAAAGATAAGTATGATGAAGAAACAAATGTAAATGAGTTTAACAAAGAAAGCTTAGATCTGTTTTTGAAATATAAGATTGTCAGTTATGATTCTGCAAAGAAATTAATTGATAATGGAAAATTGAAAATAGATGGGGCAAATTCCATATTAGAAAAATATGAGAATGGAAAGGAGAAATAAGTATGGCATTAAAACATGCGAATGAACAAAATTTTAATGAGATGGTAAATGGAAATGGACTTGTATTGGTTGATTTCTTTGCAACCTGGTGTGGACCTTGTAAAATGTTAGGACCTGTTTTAGAGGATATGGCAAGTGATAGAGATAGTATTGATATCGTAAAAGTAGATATTGATGAATCTATGAATCTAGCACGTAACTATGGAATTATGAGTGTTCCAACCTTATTATTATTTAAAGATGGGCAAGTGGTTGCACAAACAAATGGATTTCAACCAAAAGAATCATTACAAAGATTTATTGATGAGAATAAATAATACGGTGAATTCCGTATTTTTTCTATGGAGGTAGTGTATGCTTAAAATATTAATGCTTAGTAATTTTGATGATGATTGTAAATTAGAAGATATTTGGATTTCTAGAGCATTTCAAGAAGATGGACATCAAATTTATTTTGTTTCTATGGTATCT